>NZ_RAWR01000322.1:0-8165 GCF_003986945.1 Corallococcus sp. AB018
TATAAGAGACAGACCCCCTCCCCACTGGCGCCACGGGCCCAGGGGCCTCCGGCCCCGCCGCGGCCTCTGGAGGAGCGGCGGGTTGCCCGGAGGAAGCGCTCATCGAGACGCCTCCGCCGAGCGGCCGACCAGTTCGCGCAGCTGCGCCAAGTCCAGCGGCTTGCTCAGCTTGAGGTTCGGCACGTCCCGCAGGAACGACGTCGTGCGCGGGGTGAAGGCTCCACCCGTCATGAACACCATGCGCCCCGCCTGCTCCGGCACCGAGCGCCCCAGCTCGAAGTACAGGTCCATGCCCGTCATCCCGGGCATCATCACGTCGCAGAGGATGAGGTCGAAGCGGCCGCCCTCGTTCACCAGCCGCAGCGCCGCCTGCGCGCTGTTCGCCGTGGACACCTCGTGCTCCGAGGCCAGCGAGCGCTGCAGCGCCACCGTCACGTTGGGCTCGTCATCCACCACCAGGATGCGCGCCCGCGCCCCCGCTGGCGCCGTCGCCGACAGCCGCGGGTAGAGGTCCACTTCGTGCGCCGCCGAGCGCAGCACCACGCGGAAGATACTGCCCTGCCCCGGCGTGCTCTCCGCGTGGATGGAGCCGCCCATGGACTCCACGATGCCGTGGCAGATGGACAGCCCCAGCCCCGTGCCCACGCCCACCGCCTTCGTGGTGAAGAACGGATCGAAGATGCGCCCCAGCACCTCCGGCGTCATGCCCACGCCGGTGTCGCGCACCTCCACCACCACCTTGCCCGTCTCGCCCGGACGGATGATGGCGCGAATCTCGTGCTCGGTGACGGAGGATGGATGCTCCGGAATCGCCTGCGCCGCGTTGAGCAGCAGGTTCAAGAACACCTGGCACAGCCGCGCCTCGCTCGCCTCCACCGCGGGGACGGGTTCGAATTCCGTCACGAGCCGCGCGCGGTGGCGGATGACGTTGTCCGCCATCTTGCACGCCAGCTCCACCGAGCGGCGCACGTCCACCGGCATGGGGCGCGACTCCTGCTCGCCGCGCGCGAAGACCTTCAGGTCCCGCACGATGGTCGCGATGCGCTCCGCGCCCTCCGTCGTCTCGCGCACCAGCTGCTGGATGGAGGCCACCGGCTCGGACGGGGCGCCTTGAGCCTCCAGCTTGTCCAGCCCCTCGCGGATGAGGTGCAGGTTCACCAGCATGTACGCCAGCGGGTTGTTGATTTCGTGCGCCACGCCCGCGCCCAGCGTGCCCACGCTGGCCAGCCGGTCCGCCACCACCAGGCGCGCCTGGAGCTGCCGGCGCTCGCTCAGGTCGCGGTGCACCATGATGTTCGCGATGATGCGCCCTTCCGCGTCGCGCAGCGGCACCACCACGGACTCGCAGACGCACGCCATGCCGTCCGCGCGCTTGAACTCCATCTCCCCGCTCCAGCGCCCGTGAACCTCCAGCGCGGTGAGGACGGCGCCCGTCAGCCGGTCCGGCTCACCGGGGTGCAGCACGCTGAAGAGCGTCTGTCCCATGGCCTCCTTGCGGCTGCGGCCGAACATCCGCTCCGCGCTGGTGTTCCAGTCGATGACCCCGCCCGCCAGGTCCGTGATGACGACGCCGTCGGAGATGCTCTCGAAGATGAGCGCCTGGCGGTGCAGCTCCTGCTCCGCCTGCTTGCGCGCGGTGATATCCATCACCGTGCCCGTCACCCGCGCGGGCTGCCCCGACGCGTCCAGCAGCACATCGCCCTTGCACGAAATCCAGCGGTAGCCGCTGCCCGCGGGCTCGATGCGGTACTCCACGTCCACCTGCGAGCGCTGCTGCAGCGCCGTGGCCAGCCCCGCGCGAAGCCTGGGCAGGTCCGCCGGGTGCACCACCTCCTCCAGGTCCATGGCGCGGCCGGACAGCTTGCCCACGGCCAGGCCCAGGAGCCGGTCCACGTGCTCGCTCCAGGTCACCTGCCCCGTCTTCGCGTTCCAGTCCCAGATGCCCACGCGCGCGGCGGACAGCGCTTGCCGCAGCTGCTCCTCGCGCTGCTCCAGCACCTCGCGCCGGGAGAAGCGGAACACCGTCACCGTGCCCACCTGGAGCCGGTCGCCCTCCTGCAGCTCCGCGGTGGACACCGGCAGGCCGTTGAGGAACGTGCCGTTGGTGGACTCCAGGTCCGTGACGAGGCACGAACCGTCCGACTTGCGCTGGATGCGCGCGTGCTTGCGCGACACCCCGTGGTCGTCGATGCGCACCTCCGCTTCCGACCCGCGCCCGATGACGTGCTCGCCCGGCTCCAACCGGTACGCCTTGCCGATGGCCGCCGGCGTCGTGGTGCTGATGAGGATGAGGCACGCCCCGGTCGAGGACGGGGCCGTCACCGACTGGCCCGCACAGGTCGTGAGCTCGTCCACCAACGTCATCATGTATGCAAGCCCCCTGACGTCCCCCTGCGCTCGGGCTGGCAGTGTCCTCGCCGCCTGTCGTGCATGACGCCGCGCTCCGTTTGGGCCCGAAGTCCTGGCCCGGACCGCAACCATACCCCAACGGCTTCCAATGAACGTCCCCACCCCCTTCAGGACAGGGACCCTGACTCCTGGTGAACGGCCAGGCAGGCAAGCAGGGCAGCCAACCCGGCACGGGCACTCGCGACCCACCCCGTGGATGGTAGGGTGCGGGGTATTCATGGCGGTGGATTCAGAGAGCACCTTCCGCATCCAGGCACGCGCGAACGCGAATACCTCGGACAAGGGGCACGACACACCCAGCCGTGCCGAGCGCGGGCCGGGCACCCTGGCGGGTGAATACGTCCTCAAGTCCATGCTGGCGGCCGGCGGCCACGGCAGCGTCTACGAGGCGGAGCACCGCATCCTGGGGCGGCACGCGGCGGTGAAGGTGCTGCACTCGCACCTGGCGGACCAGGGCGAGATGCTCCAGCGCTTCGTGCGCGAGGCGCGCGTCGTCAATCAGATCCACCACCCGAACATCGTGGACGTCTACGACTTCGGGCTGATGCCGGACGGCAGCCCCTACTACGTGATGGAGCTGCTCTCCGGGCGCACGCTGAGCCAGGTGGTGCAGGAGCGCGGGCGGCTGTCCGCGTCCCGCGCGCTGGCGTACCTGGAGCCCGTCTGCGGCGCGCTGGAGGCGGCGCACCGCGCGGGCGTCGTGCACCGGGACTTGAAGTCCAGCAACATCCTCGTCGTGGAGGAGGGGGAGAAGCCCCGGCTGAAGCTGTTGGACTTCGGCATCGCGAAGCTCATCCAGCAGGAGCCCGGGCAGGAGGGGCTCACCACCGCGGGACAGCGCCTGGGCACCGCGCACGCGATGGCGCCCGAGCAGTTCCGCGGCGGCACCATCGGGCCGCCCACGGACGTGTACGCGCTGGGCGTGCTCCTGTATCAGCTGCTCACCGGCCGCTACCCCTTCCAGTCCGATGATCGTCTGGAGCTGGAGCGCATGCACCTGGAGGCCCCGCCTCCGCGCCCCAGCGTGAAGGCCCCGGTGTCCCCCGCCGTGGACGCGGTGGTGCTCCGGTGCCTGGACAAGGACGCCACCCGCCGCTACCCCAGCGTGAACGCCTTCCTCACCGCGCTGCGCGAAGCCACGGAAGAGCCCAATCAGGTGGAGAGCCAGACGCGGCTCGTGCTGGCCGTGAACGCGGAGGTGGTGCTCCCCGCCACGGACATGGACGACGACACCACCTACGCCGCGCTCGCCCACGTCATGGACACACTGGAGCAGGGCCTGCGCGCGGAGCACTTCATCCTGGCGCTCCAGACGGGCACCGCGCTCCTGGGCGTGCGGCCCGTGGCCGCCGGCATCACTCCCGCGCTCGCCCTTCGACCCCTGAGAGAACTGCAAGCCGAGGCGCAGCGTCTGGCCGAAGCCGTCCACGCCCGCGTCCACCTCTGCCTCCACCATGGTGAGGCGGAGACACGCGGCGACTCCGGCGAGGCCGAGGTGGTAGGCGGCCCGGTCACGCATGTGGCAACCTGGAACGTAAGGGACCCCGGTGGCTTCGCCATCACCCGTCCCGCGTCCCAGTACCTCGAAGAGACTCCTCCGCAGTAGGCCGTCCCCGCACTCCTCCTCCCCCGCGGCACCCCGCTTGAGCCGTGTGGTCCCATGCCTTTCACCGGCACACGTCCGCCCCCGTGAGAATTGGACCCACACCATAATTTTTTGACGAAACCGTATTTATTTTAGATCCTGAATCCGTCACGATTCCCCTGTCTGACAGTTTCAGCACCTTTCTAGGTGAAAGCCTGGACTGCCTGACATTCTGGAAGCCGGTCCTCCGACTTCCCTCGAGCGGGAGCCCCTACATGCGCCTCACCCCTGCTTTTCGGCCTGGAAGTGGATGCAGCGAGTGGTGGAACCGAGTTGCCTCACGCCAACCCCTGAAGGCGGTGTTGATGACGGGGGCGCTGTTCGCCCTCGTGGGTTGCGGTGGCGCGATGCCGGAGGACGCGGCGTGGGAGGCCGATCCAGCATCGGTGGATCAGGCGCTGCAGATGGACAACGGGCTGACCGTCAACGGATTGACGGTCAACGGGCTCACCGTCAACGGGCTCACCGTCAACGGGCTCACCGTCAACGGGCTGAACACCGAGAGCTTCAACGCGTGGTTCAGCCAGAACACGGACACGGCGCCGATGCTGATGGCGTACATCGTGAAGTGCTCGGTGCCCGAGGGGCAGACGCGCACCTTCCAGTCCACGACCACCGGGGCGAAGTACACGTGGCAGGGCAGCCTGGGCCTGGCGCCGGGTTGGGCCACGGGCAAGGCCGCGACGGTGACGGAGCAGCAGGCGGTGAGCGCGTGCCTGGCGGCGCACGCGAACAAGTACGGCCTGCACATCGCGCTGTCCGTGCTGGGCCGCACGGCGGAGGGCGCGGCGATTCCCTACTCCGCCGAGGAGCTGTCGCAGTTCAGCGCGAAGGAGGCGTGCTTCTTCGGCAACCTCTTCACCAACGAGGGCCTGTTCGCCGCGAGGGATCGCGACTTCAGCTCGGCGGAGAGCTCCACGCGGGCTTGCGGCCTGACGCTGAAGGCGGACTCCTGCGCGCCCATCACCAACATTGGCAGCTGCGCGCAGTTCTGCACCAAGGGTGACCCGAGCCAGCCCTATTACACGCAGTGTACGTACAACGGGAAGACGTACCCGGCCATCACCACGCGCGTGAAGCCCACGGAGCTGTTCCGCTGCGGTGACGGCGTGTGCCAGTTCACCGAGCGCGCGGGTTCCGGCAACACGGCGGACAGCTGCCGCGCGGACTGCGGCGCCTGAAGCGGACGCACCCGTTGAACCGGCGGTGAGCAGCGCACTGGCATGAACGGCCTCGTCCCCACCCCGGCCGCGTGTCCAGATGCCTTCGGGCGTGCGGTGAGTTCCTCCCGCGCGCCCGAATCCCCCAGTGGAAAATGACAGTCGGGACGTGAAACCAAAGCGGTGTCCGCTCGACGTCATCACGTACTCGCGCGCACCTTGCCGGGCACGGGGCGGCGGTGTTGGATGGACGTCCACAGGCCGTTCCCGAGAGCAGGGACCCCCGCCACGAGGAACGGTGACGGCCGCGGATGGACGTGGGTGGAGCGGGCCGCGATGACGTTACGAGCAAAGGTCGGGCGGTTGACGGCGATGACGCGCCGGCGGGGCACACTCCGCCAGGCCTTCGAGCGCCTGGGCCCCGGTTCCAACACCCGGTGCACCGAGGAGACGCCCTGCGCGGACAACCGGCTCTTGGAGGAGACGGTGCGCGAGCGCACCGCGGCGCTGGAGGCCGCCAACGCGAAGCTGTCCAGCAGCCTGGAGCAGCTGCACGCGACGCAGACCCAGCTGCTCTTCGCGGACCGGCTCATCGCGCTGGGGCGCATCGCGGCGGGCGTGGGCCATGAAATCAACAACCCGCTGGCCTTCATCCTGAGCAACCTGGAGTACATCCACCAGGAGCTGCAGCAGAAGGAGCGCCTGTCGGAGCAGGACCGGCAGGAGATATTGGAAGCGCTGGCGGAGACGCGCGACGGCGCGGAGCGCATCCGGCTCATCGTGCGCGACCTGCAGACGCTGTCGCGCGCGGAGGACGTGGGCAGCGGGCCCGCGGAGCTGGCCGCGGTGGTGCGCACGGCGGCGAAGATGGCCATGCACGAGTTGCGGCACCGCGCGCGGCTGGTGGTGGAGTGCGACGGCGTGCCGCCGGTGCAGGGCAACGGCTCGCGGTTGGGGCAGGTGTTCCTCAACCTGCTGCTCAACGCGGCGCAGTCCATCTCCCCGGGGAACGCGGAGGGCAACGAGGTGCGCGTGGTGGCGCGTCCCGGAGAGCCCGGCCACGTGCTGGTGGAGGTGCGCGACACCGGCTGCGGCATCGAGCCCGAGCACCGCGAGCGCATCTTCGACCCCTTCTTCACCACCAAGCCGCTGGGCGTGGGCACGGGGCTGGGGCTCGCGGTGTGCCATGGCATCGTCACCTCGCTGGGCGGCACGCTGACGATGGAGAGCGCGCCCGGCCGGGGCAGCGTCTTCCGCGTGACCCTGCCGGTGGCGGGCGCCTTCGTGCAGCCGCAGCGCCCGCAGGCCGACTGGACCTGAGCCTCAGCCTCCGCCGGGCGGCTTCATCCCGAGAGCCCCCTGGAGCATCCCGCCGAGCACCTCGCGGAACCTCGCGTCCGACGCCGCGTCCGCCGGACGCCCCATCACGGGCAGCAGCGCCTCCCGCGCGAGCAGGAACCACTGCGACGCGCACAGCGCCACGAGCAGCGTCATGTCCACCGTGTCGCGCGAGGGCGGTGGCGTGCCCTGCGCCTCCGCCACGCGGCCCGACTGGAACTCCAGCGCGTCCGCCAACAGCCGCAGGCCCTGCGCGCGCACGAGCGGCATGTGCTCGGCGCGGCCGGTGAGCAGCGCCCACGCCATCAGCCGGCTGTGCTGTCCCTGCTGGACCACGGTGAAGAAGCGCTCGAGCAGCGCGCCGGCGCTGGGAGGCGCGTCCGCCGCGAGCAGGTGCTCCCGGAAGGACGCGGCCAGCAATTCGTTGCGGCGCAGGAGCACCTCGCGCACCAGGGCCTCGTAGGTGCCGAAGTAGTGCGTGACGAGCGCGTGGCTCACCCCCGCCGCCTTCGCCACCGCCTGCAGCCCCACCTTGTCCGGCCCCTGCTCCACGAGCAGCGGCTCGGCGGCCTGGAGGATGGCGTCTCGCGCCTCCTCCGGGGTGCGCCGCTTCCGGGGCGCGGCGGGCTTCGCGGGGCGACGGGGAGCGGAGGTGCGCCGGGCCGGAGCCCGGCCCTGGGGACGCTTGGATGCCATCGCGGCGCATCCTAGCCCCCGCTTCGTCGTTCAACGCACCCGTCGCTATTGTCAGATTTGACAATAACTGCGGACGGGAATTATCCATGGGGTGTCCGGGCATGACTGGCCCGGGGGTGTGCTGGCCTTCGCGAGGTCCGTGATGCATGCGCTGCTGCCTGAGAATCCGTCGCTGCCGGTGCTGTTCCTGCTGGTCCTGCTCATCTCCGGGACCGTCAAGCTGCTGACGGTGGCGGTCGGCTGGGGGGTGTGGCGCACGCGGCTGGCGGCGCGCTTCCGGGTCTACCGGCGGGAGCTGGCGAAGGGGCAGCTGCGCAGCGAGGCGCTGGCGGCGGTGGGCGTGGTGGTGACGGACGCGGTGCTCATCGGGACGTTCCGGTACTTCAGCGGCCCCCTGATGGCGCCGTTCAGCCTGTCCACGGCGCTGTGGTCGTACGCGTGGATGTTCGTGGGCTTCGAGGTGTGGTTCTACGTGACGCACCGGCTGCTGCACCTGCCGCGCTTCTACCGCTTCCACGCGCAGCACCACGTGGCGCAGGTGACGGAGCCGCTCACCGCGCTGTCGTTCTCCGTGGTGGAGCGGGTGGTGCTGATGGGCGGCGGGCTGGGCCTGCACTTCGCGGCCATGCACGTGTTCCCGGGCACGCAGGTGGGAATCCTGGCCTACATGCTGACCAACTACGTCCTCAACGCGTTCGGGCACGGCAACACGGAGTGGCTGCCGAAGCGCTTCGTGACGTCCTGGGTGGGCCGCGTCTTCTTCACTCCCACGTTCCACGCGCTGCACCACGCGCGCTACCAGGGGCACTACGGCCTGTACACCGTGGTGCTGGACCGGTGGCTGGGCACCGCGTTCGCCGACTATCCGCAGGTGCATGCGCGCGCCCGCGATGGCGAGGGGCTGACGCGCATCGGGG
>NZ_RAWR01000323.1:0-8127 GCF_003986945.1 Corallococcus sp. AB018
GCTGGGCGCTCGGGCGGTGGGGGCGAAGCTCTCCTCCGAAGTGGCGTGGTGGACGGGCATCGTCCTGCTGGTGTGGATGGGGCTGGTGCTCTACCTGCTCATGTTCACCCTGGGGCTGGACGTGGTCCGGGGCGTGTTCACCAAGGCGCGCAAGCTTCCGGAGCCTTCGCCCGAGCGCCGGGCCTTCCTCGCCCGGGGGCTCGCGGCGGGTGCCACCGTGGCGGGAGCGGGGATGAGCACCTTTGGCACCTGGCGCGCGTACCATCCGCCAGACGTGCGCGACATCCCGGTGCGGCTGCCCGGGCTGCCCAAGGCGCTGGAGGGCTTCACGCTGGTGCAGCTCACCGACATCCACATTGGCGGGGTGTTGCAGCGCCGCTTCGTGGACGATCTGGTGGCTCGCGCCAACGCGCTCAAGCCGGACCTCATCGCGGTGACGGGCGACCTGGTGGACGGCACGGTGCCGGAGCTGGGGCGCTACGTGGGCGGCTTCGGCGCGCTCAAGGCCCGGCACGGCGCGTACTTCGTCACCGGCAACCACGACTACTACTCCGGCGTGGAGGCGTGGACGGAGTTCGTCCGGGGGCTGGGCATCACCGTGCTGCGCAACCGCGCCGTGTCCATTGGTGACGCGGGCGCGTCCTTCGACCTCATCGGCGTGGATGACTGGAGCGCGAACCGGCTCGGTGAGGCCGGGTATGACCTGGACGCGGCGCTGAAGGGCCTCAGGCCGGACCGCGCGTCGGTGTTGCTGGCGCACCAGCCCTCCAACTTCGAGGTGGTGGCCCAGCGCGGCGTGGGGCTCCAGATTTCAGGGCACACGCACGGCGGACAGATGTTCCCTGGCAACGTGCTGGGCCATCTCATCTGGGGCGAGCAGAACGCGGGCCTGAGCCAGCAGGGCGGCTCGCACCTCTACGTCAGCCGCGGGTGCGGCTTCGTGGGGCCGCCCATGCGCGTCGCCGCGCCGCCGGAGATTGCCCGCATCATCCTGCTGCCGGGCTGAGGAAGAGGCTCACGGTTTGCGGTGGGCTCGCTCCAGGAGCAGGCCATCTTCCTGGAGGATGGTGGGACCGGGCCGGGGCCGACCATACAGCAGCCCCGAGGCGATGCGCAGCGGCGCGGCCCACGCGGGCTCGTCGCGCACCAGCACGTCCTCGCCGCCGATGCGGACCACCATGCCGTCGGGGGCCACCACGGAGAAGCGCAGCGGCCGGCCCAGCGCCGCCTGGAGCGCGGCCATGGTCGTTTCGTCCTCCTGGGAGAAGGCCAGCGGGCCCTCCGGGTGGCTGTGGGTGATTTCCACCAGCGTGTCCCTCAGGCTCCAGATGGCTTCCCACCGGGGGCGGGAGTCCGGCAGCGCCATGGGGTCGTCGAAGGAGTCGCCCCACAACACCTGGTCCTCCGGTCCGATGAGCAGACACACCTCGCGCGTCGTCGACATGAAGTTCTTCCTCCCGAATGTCCCGTACCGACGTGGGGGACGGGCCCGGTCGGACACGCGGGTTTCAGGCGTGCCGGGTGATGACCAGCGCGTCCGTGTCGATGGCTTCCTTGAGCACCGACGGCAGGCTCTCCAGCGTGACCCGGTTGTCCGCGCCCGCCAGGCACACGCCCGCGTCGCGCACGCGCAGCGTCGCGGCTTCCACCACCGTGACGAAGCGCTCGCCCATGAACGTGTAGACGACTTCGAGCAGGCCATCCCCCAGCCGGCGGTGGTCCAGCAGCCGCGCGCCGGCCTTGTCCAGCGCGCGCTCCACCCACGCGCCGACGTCCGACTCCACGCGCCTGCGGTCCTGGCGCGCGAAGTTTCGTCCGTCCCTCGCGCCTGGCGTCCGGCCTGAATTGCGCGCGGAGGCATCCCGGCGTGTTTCCCACGCCTCACGCTCGTAAGCCGACGGCGTCACCCCGCGGCCGTTCGCGTCCCGCGCAGTGCCGGGCTGAGCTCCCTCTCCGTGAAGGGTCTCCCAGCGTTCGCGCTCACGCCCTGACGACGCCCGCCCGAGCTCGCGTCCCTCCGCGTCCCGCCAGATCTCCGGCATGCCGGATTCATGCATCCGCGCACGGGCCTCTGCTTCGCGCCGGGCCTCCAGCTCCGCCTGCACCCGGACGAAGCGCGCACGCTCCTCGGCCAGCCGGTTCAGGCACCGCTCCGCCTCCGCGCGTCCCTCGCGCGCCACGTCGAGCACCCGCGCGCGGGCCTCCACGGGTGCGAACGGGATGCCCGTGCCTCGCGACACCGCGTCCAGCACCGCGAAGCCGAACGCCGCGCGCAGCGAGGCACTCACGCCTCGCGCGTCCCCCAGCGCACGGTCCTCCTCCAGCGCGCGGCGGGCCGTCTCCTCCGCTTCGCTTTCGAACTCCACGCCCTCGAAGAGCAGCGTGCCGTCATGCCAGCGGCGCGCCGTCACCGGCGACAGGCGCGGCGGCTCCTCCTCCGGCATCAACGCCAGCGGCTCCGCCACCGCGCCCTCGCGCACCAGCCGCGTGCCCCAGACGTGGCCCCGCACGCGCGGCAGCGCCTCCATCCCTTCGGGAGACGCCGGCTCTCGCGCGGTGGCCTCGCGGCCCTTCACTTCGAAACGCCACCAGCCCGGGGCGACGGGCAGGGTGACGCGCAGGCGGCGTGAAGGCGCGTCCACGGTCCCGCCGCCGAAATACGGCAGCACCGCCGACTCCACCTTCCCGAGCAGCTTCCGGTAGTCCACGCCCCTGCCTCCTTCTTCACGCCACCTTCAACAGCGGAGTGCTCATCACCCGGTCCACCCAGCCGGACTGGCTGGCCCCCGCCTCGCGCGGAGCGTCCATCAGCGCCTGGAGCACGCGCGGCACCTGGTAGGGGTCCGCGAACTGCCCCACGCTCACCTCACTGAACGGCACGCCCAGCTGCTTCGCGCCCGAGCGCACCGTGTTGCCGCGCGCTCCCGCCACGCTCACCAGCAGCGCCATGGCCGCCACGCTGTAGCCACACGCGTGGAAGGCCCGGGCGAACTGGTCGCCTGCCTCGCCCGCTTCGTCACCCACCACCATCACCACCAGCTTCGCCTCCGCCGGGATGCGAACCCCGGAGCGGTGCAGCGCGTGGACACCGGCCGCGTGCACCGTGCCGCCGGACGCCTTCAGCCCGGACAGCATGTGCTGCACCGCCGTGCGGTTCGCCGCCTTGGGCTGCAGCACCGTGCCCATGGTGTCGAACGCCGCCACGTGCAGTTTGTTCAGCGGGAAGCCCGCGAGGATGCGCGACAGCGCCTCCTTGGACTGCTCGATGGCGCCCTCCATGGACCCCGACTTGTCGATGAGGAACATCACCCGCACGTCCGTCTCCGCCGTCGCCTCCGCCACCGCCTTCTTCACCGCGTTGTCGCTCGCCTCCTCCAGCTTGCGACGCACGTCCTCACCGCGGACGTTCTTCGCGATGTTCAGCGAGCGCTGATCCGTGGCGTTCGCCACCGCCCGCTCCCAGCGCGCCTTCACGGATGGCTCCTGCAACAGGCCCAGGTCCTCCAGCGTGGGCGTCATCAGCCGCAGGTCGCGGTCCGACAACGACGGCAGCAGCGTGGCCAGGATGGCGGGCGTGAGGCCCACGTCCTTCGGCAGCCGGCCCACGACCTCCTTGTAGGAGAGGCGCTCCAGTTCAATCCACTCGCAGATCTCCGCCTCGGAGAGGCCGTCGAAGCGCTCGCGCTTCACCAGCGTGAGCCCGTGCAGCCCCACCTGCCGGTGGCCGCCGTCCGCCTGCTTCTGCTTCCAGCCGAGCACCTCGAAGAAGCCCTGCGACTGGGGCTTGTAGCCCGCCTTGCGCGCCAGCTTCTTCAGCGTCTCCTTGTAGCCCGCCTTCACCAGGCCCTGGAGCATGGGCAGGTTCGCCTCACGCGCGGCCAGCCACTTCTGGGCCACGCGCTTCCAGCGGCCCAGGGGCGGCTTGCGAGACGCCGGATCACCGAAGCCCGCGGCGCGGTTGAGGCGCGCGATCTCCGGCGTCTCCAACAGCTCCGCCACGCGCAGCACGGCCTTGGGCGTGAGCATCCGCGTGGAGCGGCGCACGTAGTGCAGCACCATGGCCTCGCCGATGGAGCGGTAGTCGTCGTCGTGGAAGGCGATGGCGCCCTGGCCGTCGCGCACGGGCTGGCCCGCATGCTCCTGCACCAGCATCAGCGCGCAGGTGGCCACCTTCAGGTCGCGCCAGTCCGTCTGCGTCAGCGCGTACGACGCGAAGTGCGCCATCAGCGTCGGGTTGAGGCGGTAGAGCTCCAGCAGCTGGCCGTACAGCTTCACCGCGGCGGGCACGAACAGGCCGGGCGCCGCCTTGCGGCCGCGCGACAAGGCCTTCGCGTCCGCACCGGCGACGGCCACCCAGGTGCCGTTCACGTCCAGGCCAGGGCGGTGGTGCCACAGATGGGCGGAGCCACCGAGCACCACGTCGAGCAGGCGCTCGGCCGGTCCTCGCTGCGTCTCCGGAAGGGTCGTCTGGGTGCGAGCGGTCATGGCGGTCGTCCCCCTTTCGGGACAGAGGCATGCCCGGAAGGGCTGCCTGGAGATGAGAGGGAAAAAGTGAGCGCCCGAGTGAGGAAGCCGGAAGGCTGAATCCAGAGTTCAGTGCCGGACCGCCGGCGGGCCCCCCGCCTTGCGAGCGGAGGGGTGGAGTCGAACCACGGCGTGTAGGGCCTCTTCGGCCGGGCGCTCGAAAGCGATGCGCCCCTGGACGCCCCCCTGGCCGGAATCCTGACGGCGCCATTTTCGGGCCTTCTTCCGGGACCTTAGGAGTCTGCCCGGGCCTCCATGGAGGCGACCCGCCGCGTCATCCGCGGGCTTCTGAAAAAAGCGTGTCAGGAAACGCGGAGGGCCGGAGTCGGGCGTTCTGGTAACCAGTCGGAGGCTGTTCGCGGATGCAACGTGTTAATTTGCCGCGCCACATCCCCGTAACCCAACCTCTCGGGACGAGGACCTCCCGGGACAGCCTCCAGGGTCTTCCGGTGTACGAGCAGCTCACGGATGAGGAATTGTTCGCGGAGGTGACCCGGCGGCGCGCCACAGGCGAGGCCATCGGGACTCCGTTGGGGGCCTTGTGCGCGCGGTGGGCGCGCCCGGCCCGTTACGTCATTGGCCGGATTCAGGGCAGCTACGGACGGGGTTCGCCGGCGGACGCCGACGAGCTCTTCCAGGACGCGGTGGGGAAGTTCCTCGACCGGGGCCTGGATCAGTTCCGGGGTGTGTCCGAGCAGATGCCGGGCAGGAGCGCGTCTCCCAAGACGTTCTTCCTGCGCATCGTCAAGCACGTCGCCATCGACTTCTACCGGCGGCACCGGGAGGAGCTGGCGCCCGCGCCGGTGTCGCCCGACGACGTCATGGAAGAGACCCCGTCCGAGGTGGCCCGGGCGGTGGAGGGCGCACGGCGTCGCGAAGAGCGCGCCGAGGCGCAGGAACTGTATTGGGCCGCCTACGCCAGGCTCCAGCAGGAGCATCCAAAGGAGGCTTCCGCATGGGAACTCTATCACCACGAGGACGTGGAGGATCACGAGGAATGCGCACGTCGTTTGAACATCAGCGTGGTGAACTCGTACAAGCGCGTCAGCCGCGCCCAGGCATACCTGCGTTTGTACCTGCTGGAGTTGCAGCGGGACGGACTGCCGGAGGAGCCGTCGTGACGTCTCGCGGGGGCATGATGTCCTCCGCCTCGCCCGGGATGTCGCGATGAAGGGCGACGCGCTGTCCCGCTACCAGGCCCGGTACGCGCGCCTGGGCGCGGGCCCCCTCTCGGTGGGTGAGCTGTTGGAGGTGGTGGGGGATGTGCTGCGCCGCTCGGACCGGCTCGGCACCGACGGGGTGGAAGAGGCCTTGAAGGGCCTGGGCCGCCCCGAAGTGGAAGCCTGGCTTGTCCAGCAGAAACCGCAGGCGCTCCAGCCGTTGCTCCTGCGTGCCGCCGAGGAGTCGATGGAGGTGGCGCTGGGCGAGGAGGGTGAAGAGGCGGAGCTGTGGCGCGCGTCCGCGCTGGAAGGACTGGCCGCCCGGGACCGGGCCGCCTCCGCCGCCCGCGCGCTCGTCACCTGGGAGATGTTGAAGGGCCCGCTGGACGGGGACGCGAGCGCCGCTCGTGAGCGCTTTCTCGGGGCGCTGGGGCACCTGGACTCCTCGCTGCGCTCCCGGGCGCGCTGGTTCATCCCGCTCAACACCGAGCGCCGCGCCGAGCGCGACCTGCTGGACCCCGTGGAGCGCCCCGGCGCCTGGTGGTTCTCCGCGAGGGCCAGCTGTGATGACCTGGTGGCGTCCTGGACGGGCCGCCCCATGAAGGACCCGGAGCACCTGAAGGACTGCGCCAGCTGTCGCGCGGACCGGGCGGACACGGCGGTGGTGGACACGCCCCCGCGCCGCCACCTCACGGATGACGAGCTGTGGCGGCTGGACTCCGGCGAGATGAGCCGCGAGGAGCGCGAGCGCGTGGAGGCCCACACGGCCGGCTGCGGCGAGTGCGCCCAGGCCGTGCTGGCGCTGGAAGAGGGCGACGCCGCCATCGACGAGGCGCTGGAATTGGATGAGGAAGGCGCGCAGGTTCCGCGCGCGACGCGCGACTCCCGCGCGGACGTGGCCCGGCGCCCCAGCGCGGCCCGCCTGCCGGAGCACCGCGAGGTGCTGGAGGAGCGGCGCGACTTCCGCGTGGTGCTGGTTCGCGAGCGTCAGCGGGTGCGGCTTCTGGTTCAGCCCCTGGGCACGCGCGCCGTGACGGCCGCCGTGTTCCTGTCGCCCGGGCGTCCGTCGCTCAAGCCGACGCAGGGACCGGAGGGGCTGTCCTTCGACCTGTCCACGGCGGCGGCCACCGGCGCGCACGCGGCCCACCTCACGGTGCAGGCCGGGCAGGAGACGCTGGAGCGCGACTTCGCGTTCTGAGTGAAGCGCGGAGCGGCGGAAGGTGGGATCCTTCCGCCTTCGCTCTGCCTCACTGGAGCTGGGAGGAGGGCACGTTCCGGCCGGACGAGTCGTACGGCTGGGCCGAGCGCACCGGCAGCCTGGGCATGGGGAGGGGGCCTCGCGAGGCGCCGGCCCGCACGCCACCGGACAGGAACGCCGCCACGAGCTGCGTGAGAGGCGGCCGGGTGGCGAGCGCCACGCCGCACACCTCCAGCCACTGCCGTTCGAAGCGCCCCGTGGTCTGCCGGTACGCGTTGCATCCCTGCTGCGTGGGAGCAGCCAGGTCCCGTTCGAAGCGCTGGTCGTCGACGCCCCAGCGGATGCGGAGCGAGTCCGACGCGAGCCGGATGAACAGCGGTTCTCCGCCCCAGGTGCCCTCGATGAGGGTGGCGGAGCCGCCAGCGCGCACCTTCACCGAAAGGTCCCGCCGCTCGTAGGTGCCGTTCACCTCGATGCCGTGCTCGAAGAGCTCGTCGCCGAATTCGCCCTTCCATGAGGGGCCCTTGCCGCGCATGAGCGGCGTCGCCGTCTGCACGCGCTGCGTGTCGAACCAGGCGGTGCCGACCCTGCCCAGGGGCGTGTTCGCCTTGGGCAGGGGGCCATCCTCCAGGCCCTGGGGGCCGGAGGGCAGGGGCTGCGGGGTGGCGAGCAGGTCCGTGGTCTTCACCGACGCGTCCACTGTCTCGAAGCGCACGCCGCCGAGCCACGCCTGTCCGGTGCCGCTCATGATGAGGCCCGCCATGATGGAGGTGGCCTCCTTGGGCACGTCCAGCACCACGTCGTAGCGCTTGCAGTCGTGGGTGCCCACCAGGGCGCGCGCCTGCATGTTGTCGAAGGCGAGCGGCTGCTTGGGGTCCGCGCCCTCCACGCGCATCCACAGCCCCGCCCAGCCCTTCACGTCCTGGTGGCGCACGGCCGCGGAGAAGCGCAGGCGCTTGCCCCGGAAGTCCTGCGCGCTGAAGGCCTGCATGAAGGTGCCGAAGCTGTCCGTGGCCTGCGTGCGCGAGCGCAGGAAGGCGCTGCGCGTGCCCTCGCACGGGGAGGCTTCATCCACGCCCGCCTCGTAGTGCTGGGGCGCGCTCTCGGTGACGTACCAGCCCTGCGGCAGCTTTGTCCGCGTGGCATCCGGCGACGCGGGCATGCCGCCGGATGTGGCCGGGGCCGTCGCGCTTGATTGCGGCGTGGACGCGGCGGGGGCGGTCGTGACGGAAGCCACCTCCGCGC
>NZ_RAWR01000324.1:0-8105 GCF_003986945.1 Corallococcus sp. AB018
CCGCCCCACCCTGCCCGTGCAGGTGCCCGGAACCAGGGCGCTTTCCGTCGGGCCTGGGAACGGGGTAGGAGGAAGGGACTGGCATCCGCCTTGCTGACGGTGTTCCCCCGATGATGTTGCGTGCCCTCCCCCTCCTCCTGTGCCTGTTCGTGGCCGCTCCCGCCGGGGCGGCGTCCGGCCTGGAGCAGGCGCGCGCGAAGGCCCAGTCAGCGCGAACGGAGGCACGCACCCTGCGCACCCGGCAGCAGGGGCTGCGTGACGAGCTCAACGGCGTGGCCGCGCGCATCGAAGCGCTCAAGGCCCAGCGCCAGGGGAAGCTCACGGCGGGCGGAGAGCTGGAGTCCGCGCTGCGCCGTTCGCAGGAGCTGAGCGGAGAGCTGACGGGGCTGGCGCAGTCGGTGTCCGGCGCGGACGGCGAGGTGGAGCGCGCGCATCTGGCGCTGCACGGCGCGCTGTCCCAGGAGCTGACGCTGCTGCGCGCGGCGTGGGACGCGACGACGGACCGGACGGAGCGGGCGCGGCTGGTGGAGCAGATGCGATCCGTGCGCGGCGAACGAGAGGCCGTGCGCGCGGCGCTGCCCGCCTCCCAGGTGCCAGCGCTGGATGGCGCGGCGCGCGGAGATGATCCGGAGGACCTGCTCGCTCAGGCGGACGCGCTGCGCGACTCCCAGGACAAGGTGCGCCAGCGGCTCCAGGCCCTGAAGGCACGCATCACCGAGGTGCGCGAGGAGCGCGACCTGGACCGCCGCATGAACGACTTCCTGGGCGAGGAATCCATGTTCGACGACCAGGACCGCCGCTTGCGCCTGCGCTCGATGGGCAACCAGGGCCTGCAGGTGGCCCCCACCCAGCGGGGCGGCCGGCAGCCGGAGGTGATCCCGGGCGACGCGATGGTGGAGACGCCGGACTACGCGGGCGACCCGACCAAAGGTCCGGGGGTCGGAGGCAATCCCAATCCCACCGCGGGCGGGCAGACCTCTGGCATCACCGCCAGCGACCGGCGGCCCCAGGTGGACCCGGTGCGCGCCCAGGCGCTGGCCGCGGGCGGCCTGGAGGACCTCTCCTCGCTGGAGCAGGAGGCCGCGCGGCTGGAGTCCCTGGCGAGCGAGCTGGACGGGCGCGCGGGCTCGCTGGAGCGCCGCGCGAAGACGCTGGCCCCCTGAAGCAGCGACGGGTGGCCGCTACAGCAGGCCGCCCTCCACCTCCAGCACCACCGTGGCCTGCACGCGCACCTCGCGCTCCGGCAGGCGCCCCGTGCCGCGCAGGATGATGGCCATGCTGGGCGCGGCCACGTAGGGCCTCAAGTCCACGCTGCCGTCCGTGTTCAACCCCACCGTGGGGTTGGGCGGGTTCAGGCCCAGGCCCGCGATGCCGTCCCGGGCCGCGAAGCGCGACTCGGAGTTGCCCGCGCGGGCCACGGCCTCCATCGAGTCCAGGAAGCCGAAGTCCTGGTCGTTCGGGCTCAGGACCTTGAGCCTCATCGACGTCACCTGCACGCGCGTCACCTCGTCCTTGGTGACGTCGCGGTTCTTGAAGTCCTGGTTCTCGTTGAAGTCCAGCGAGGAGAAGCTGCTGATGGAGGGAAAGGCATTGAGGAGCGTGGAGGTGCCAGCGGGGTTCGCGGGCACCGTCGCCTCGCCCTGGACCTCCGTGGTGAAGGACGCCGGGGAACAGGCGACGAGCCCCAGACCGGCCACCGCCGCGAGGAAGGACGCGTAAGACATGGCCGCAATGTACCGGGCGGCCGGGTGCGCCGTCACCGACCGCGGCCACACCCCGGGTGTCCCGGGGACGACGCGGCCGTACGGGGCACTTGCGAGCGTGGGGATGCCAGCGGGCCGGAGTATGGTGCGCGCGTCTTGGACCGTCGCCTCCTCCCGCTCCTCCTGGCCCTCAGCCTCCCCTGGGGCGGAGGTGCGCGCGCGGCCGAGTGGCAGGGCTCGCTCCGGGGCACCGGCCGGCTGCTCGTGGACAGCAACGCCCCGCGCGACTTCTCCGACGGCGCGACGCCCGGCCCCGGCGCGGACCTGGCCATGAGCGTGCTGGGCGTGGCGGAGGGACGGGGCACCGGCGAGCGGGCCCAGGTGGTGGGCCGGTACGAGCTGGGTGCGCGCAAGTACCTGGACTACGACAACGAGGACACGCTGGTGCAGGCGGGCGCGCTGGAGGGCTCGCTCGCCCTGGGCACCGAGTGGGGCGTGGGCGCGGAGGGCCACGCCAAGGACCGGCGGGGCGGCAGCCGCGCGTACTCGGACCTGGGCACCAGCCTCTTCGCCGAGTACGCCCCGGACGTGCGCCTGGCCCTGCGCGTGCGCCTGGGCGCCCGCCGCTTCGTGTACCGCCCGGACCACACGGCCGACTTCGGCGGCCCGGAGGTGGGCGTCCTGGGCCGCTACCGGTTGAGCCCGCGCCACACCCTGAGTGTGTTTGGCGAATGGGGTTCGCGCCGCTACGGCCCCTTCGCCCGGCCCTTCCCGGCCGTCACCTCATCCCCCGTGCGGCGGCAGGACGGCGCGCTGGTGGCGGGGGCGGGCTACACGTACCGGGGGCCGGTGAAGCTGTCGCTCAGCTATGCCTTCCAGGAGGTCAGCTCCAACAGCTTCGGTGAGACGGCCATGCGCCACCGGCTCGTCGGCAGCGCCGGGGTGCGGCTGCCGTGGCGGGTGACGCTCCTGGCGCAGGGGACGCTGGGCCTGGCGCGCTACCCGGACGGCATCTTCCTGTCGCCGGAGATCATCCTGGTGGAGGAGGACGAGGGGCAGAACTCGCTGTCCCTCAAGCTGGCCCGGCCCGTCTCCGCCCGCGTGGACATGGAGGTGTCCTGGGGCCTCTGGAGCACGCGCCTGCCGCGCAATGACTTGCGATACACGCGCCAGGTGTTCGGCGTGGGCTTCACCTGGCGCGACCAGGACTAGGAGCCCAGGCTCTGGAGCACCGTCAGTCCAGGTCGGCGATGCGCTCGTCGATTTCCTCGGCCAGGCTGGGGTGCTGCTGGGCGAGCGCGTGGTCCCGGGCGGTGGTGAGCACCTGCTTCGCCTTGTCCGTCTGGCCGGCCCCCGCGTAGGCATCCCCCAGGGAGACGAGGGCGGCGGCGTACTTCGGGTCCAGGCGGACCGCGGACTCCAGGCTCTGGATGGCGCTGTCGTATTCCTTGCGTTCCAGGTGGAGCTTCCCCAGGGAGAACCAGGCCATGGGGGCGTCGGGGAACTGGGCCACCATCTTCTTGAACTGCTCCAGGCGGGCGTCGCTCATGGACGGAACCCATTAGAGGAGCGCTGGAAGCTTGCCAAGGGTGCGATAGGGTATCCGCCACATGGCCACGAAGAAGAAGACCCCTGCATCCAAGAAGGCGAAGGCGAAGAGCACGACCCGGGCTCCGGCCCGCAAGAAGACGGCCGCCAAGAAGGCGAAGCCGGGCGTGCGTCCGCCCCCGCGCAAGAAGACCGCCGCCGCGCGCAAGAAGGCGCCGAAGCCCGCCCCCCCGCCGCCGTTGCCCAAGCCCGCGGAGAACGCGAAGGCGCGTGAGCTGGCGCGCCGCATCGGCGACCTGCTGCTGGACAAGAAGGCCACGGACGTCGTCATCCTCGACATGCGCGGGATGACGTCCTACGCGGACTACATCGTCATCGCCTCCGGCGAGAGCGACCGTCAGGTGAGCGCCATGGCGGAGAACGTCCAGGTGCAGCTCAAGCAGGGGGCGCAGCCCCTGCGCCCCATCAGCACGGAAGGCCTGGAGACGGGCCAGTGGGTGCTGCTGGACTACGACGACGTCGTGGCCCACCTGTTCAACGGCGAGGTGCGCGCCTTCTACGACCTGGACGGGCTGTGGGCGGACGCGCCCCGGGTGAAGCTGTCCTAGTCCCGTGAAGGTCCGCCTCCTCTCCATCGGCAAGGACCGCTCCGGGTTGTTCGAGCCCGCCGTGCAGGAGTACGCGCGGCGGCTCGAGCACTACACGCGATTCGAGCTCCTGGAGCTGACCGAAGCGTCGGGCCGCAAGCTCAAGCCCGGCGAGGCGAAGTCCGCGGAGGCCGCCGCCATCCTCGGCAAGCGCAAGCCGCAGGACTGGATCGTGGCGCTGGACGAGCGCGGCACCCTGCTGGATTCGGTGGAGCTTGCCCGCTACGTCGCCAAGGCGCAGACGGGCTCGAAGGACCTGCTCTTCGTCATTGGCGGGGACGAGGGCCTGGACGACTCGGTGCGCGGCGCGGCGCATCAGGTGATGTCGCTGTCGCGGATGACGCTGCCCCACCGGCTGGCGCGGGTGGTGCTCATCGAGCAGCTCTACCGCGCGTTCACCATCCTGAAGGGCGAGCCCTACCACAAGTAGGCGGCCGGGCGGCCCGCCCCGAGGTGCTGGGGGCCTGGGCGTCAGGGCGCGTGAAGGGGCTGCGTCGGAGCGGCCATCATGAACACGCCCTCTTCTGAAACCTCCACGGCCGCCACCGTGCGCATCATCGCCTCGCCCCAGTCCTGGGTGGAGGGCGAGGCCGTCCGCCAATTGGAGGCCGTGTCGCGCCTGCCCGGGATGAGACTCGCGGTGGGCCTGCCGGACCTGCATCCCGGCAAGGGCGCTCCGGTGGGCGCGGCCTTCGAGTCCGAGGGCTTCCTCTATCCCTATCTCGTGGGCAGCGACATCGGCTGTGGCATGGGGTTGTGGGACGTGGACCTGCTGACGCGCAAGGCGAAGGCGGAGCGGTGGGCGGCGAAGTTGGACCTGGAAGGGCCGTGGGTGGGGGACACGAAGGCGGTGCTCGAGGAGCACGGCGCGCGCGGCATGGGCTTCGAGTCGGCGCTGGGCACGGTGGGCGGCGGCAACCACTTCGCGGAGGTGCAGCGGGTGGAGGAGGTGCACGACCCGCGCATCTTCGAGGCGCTGGGCCTGCGGGAGGAGCGGTTGCTGTTGCTCGTGCACTCGGGGTCGCGCGGGCTGGGGGAGGCCATCCTGCGCAAGCATGTCGACCGGCACGCGGCGGGCGGACTGGCGGCGGATTCGGACGAGGCGCGCGAATACCTCAAGCGACATGACGGCGCGGTGCTGTGGGCGAAGGCGAACCGGGCACTGGTGGCGCAGCGGACGTTGGATGGGATTGGGGCGACGGGGCGGCGGGTGTTGGACGTGTGCCACAACAGCGTGACCGCGCGGCATGCGGGCGGACGCGTGGGGTGGTTGCACCGCAAGGGCGCGGCGCCCTGGGACGAGGGTCCGGTGGTGATTCCCGGCAGCCGCGGTGCCCTGAGCTATCTGGTGTTGCCGGTGGGCACGGGCGAGCAGAGCGCGTACAGCCTGGCGCACGGTGCGGGACGCAAGTGGACGCGCACGGCGGCGCGGGAGCGGCTGAAGGAGCGCTTCACGGCGGAGTCGCTGACGCGCACGTCCTTCAAGAGCCACGTGGTGTGCGAGGACCGGGACCTGCTCTTCGAGGAGGCGCCGCCGGCATACAAAGCCATCGACCGCGTGGTGACGGACCTGGTGGAGGCGGGGCTGGTGAGGGTGGTGGCGACGCTGGCGCCGGTGCTCACGTACAAGACGCGAGGCCGCACGGCGGAGTGAGCGGCACGGGGCTCGCACGAGGGGCACGGGATGTGCTGCCCCTGTGAGTCCCGGTGATGTGGAAGGCCCTGTTGGATCTGGTCTATCCGCCCATGTGTCTGGCCTGCGCGAAGGTGCTGCCGGGCGCGGGCGCGGTGTTCTGCGAGCCGTGTGACACGGCGCTGGAGCGGCTGCCGCCGGTGTGTTGCCGGACGTGCGCGGAGCCCGGCGCATTCCCGGGGAACACCTGTCTCCGTTGCCGGACGGTGCCGCCACCGTTCAGCCGGGCCTGGGCGCCCTTCGCGCATGAAGGGCCGGTGGCGCGGGCCATCCACCGGTTCAAGTACGAGGACCACCCGGACCTCGCGGCGCCATTGGGGGTACTGCTCGCGGACGAGGCGCGGCGGTTCTTGAGGACCGCGCCCGGATGCGTGGTGGCGTTGCCTCTGCATGTGCGGCGATTCCGGAAGCGGCAGTACGACCAGGCGCACCTGCTCGCGGCGGAGCTGGCGAAGGCCACGGGGCGGACGGCGCCGGGGGATTGGCTGAAGCGCACGCGGGAGACGCGTAGGCAGGTGGGGCTGAGTGAAGCGGAGCGCACGGGCAACGTGGCAGGAGCGTTCGTGGCGTCGCGGGCGGTGAAGGGGCAGGAGGTGTTGCTCCTGGACGACGTGTTCACCACCGGGTCCACCGCGCGGGCCGCCGCGATCGCGCTGCGGGAAGCGGGGGCCACGCGCGTGGAGGTGCTGACCTTGGCGAGGGCGTTCACCCTCGCCTGATGACTGTGATTCAGCCCTGGGACTTCTTGAGCCGGGCGAGCTCGGCCTCGAGTTCCTTCAGACGACGCTCCAGGCCCTCGCGACGCTGAAGCTCGGCCTCCAGTTGGAGGACACGCTCTCTGTAGCTCAGCAGCGGCGTGGCGCTGGTCCAGAGCTGGAGGCGCTCTCCTTCCGTCTGGAATTCGAGTCCCAGCACCTTGGAGACGTATCGCCCCCGCTGTGGTTCGAGGCGGGTGTAGACGCGCGCATCGGGTGTCTCGAGCTGGTAGCACTCCAGCGTGCAGTCGCGTCCGTCGAGGATGAAGTACTCGGGAATCCCCAGGCGGGCATAGCGCTGCACATTGGCTTCGGCGGCTGTCTTCCGGTCGCCGCCCGCGTGCACCTCCATGACCCAATCCAACCCGTGGGCCTCGGCGCTACACACCCACTTGTCGCGAGTGCGCTGTTCCGCATCCAGCACGACCAGCAGGTCCGGCGCGAAGCGTGGCTCCTCGGGGTAGTAGATGGGGAGCGCGGAGCTCACATAGGCCCGTCGGGACTGCTGGGCCCAGTATCTGCGCAACACATTCCAGACGTAGGTACGCGGGCCGGTGTGCCAATCCCCTTCTGGCATTGGCATCTCATTCCACGTCACCTCGCCGGGCAGGGACGCCACGACCTGTGCCCGCTCCTCTTCGTCCATTGCATCCCATGCAGCCTGGGAGGGCGCACGTGGATATTCGAGCACAACCTCTGGAGTCACATCTTCCATGAAGGACATGATGGGTCGTCTCCATGGCAGGGTCAATCACCCGGGCGCCGTCTATGCTTCGCGGCGAATGACATCCACACCGGCCCCCATTCCTGGCAACGAGCCGAACGCGCAGCCACGGTGTGGCCCGCATTCCAGGGTCGCGACGGAGGCGTGCTCGCGCTGCGGTGGCTTCATGTGCCGGGCGTGCATTGCGCCGGACAGTGAGCCCGCGCACTGCCGGCCGTGCCGGAAGCACCTGCTGGCGACGGGCGCCATCGTCCCCAGCAGCCACTCCACCCTGGGTGAATACCTGGCCCAGTTCAGCTGGTTGATTGCCTTCCTCACTGCAGCGGGCATCTACCTGGCGCGCAGGACGGACAGCGCCGGACTGTGGCTGATCATCTTCCGGGTCGGCTTCACGCTGGGCCTGGCCTGTGGCGTCGTGGCGCTCATCCGGGAAAAGGGCCGACTCAGCCCCGGGGTCGTCGTGCCCGCCGTCATCGGCATCGTGCTCAACACCCCTCCGTTCCTCTGGGGAATGCTGATAGCCGTGGCCGGCGTGTAGTGAATCAGCGCGTCTTCGCCGTCTCCAGCGCGAGCGCCTCACCCCGCAACTGCGCGTCCAGCCAGAACGTCCCGCCCGGCACGAGCGAAGCCACGAAGGCCAAGGCGATCCGCTTCACACCCCAGCGGTATTCGATGGCCGCCATCATCAGCGTGTAGAGATACGCCATGAACAGCAGGCCGTGCGCCATGCCCACCACGCGCACGCCCAGGGGCATGTGCAGCACGTACTTCAGCGGCATGGCGATGAGCAGCAGCACCAGGAAGGACAGGCCTTCCCAGAAGGCGACAGCGCGGAAACGGCCCAGGGCGGTCTTCAGCATGACGTCCTCTCTCCTCCGCCCATCCCCTGCCGTCAAGACACCCGACGCTACGACCGCGCCTGCCCGCTCCAGGGCCCGCCTGACGTCAGGGCATCCCGGATGTCGGAAGCATCACGCCCTACGCCTTCCTCCACCTCGTCGCGCACTGGTCTGACTCCGCGGAGCTGCATGACGC
>NZ_RAWR01000325.1:0-8065 GCF_003986945.1 Corallococcus sp. AB018
GGCCGGGCGGGCGTGACCAGTTCCCATCAGCCGGCCGCCCATGGTGCTTTCCGGGCGGGGGGCGCCGGAAGAGAATGGCCCCTTCCGACTGTTCCGCGGGGTCCATGAAGGCTGGCGGCACGACCAGGGTGTGGGTACGCAGGGGCCTGGGGCTGCTCGGGCTGGCCCTGGCCGTCCTGCTGGGTCTGTCCCACTTCGTGCGCCTGCGCTACCAGGGCCGCATCGTGCCGCTGGCCGTGGCTCCGGAGGCCCCCGTGGCCCTGGTGTTCGGGGCGGGGCTGGCGCCGGGCGCGGTGCCGTCGCCGGTGCTGGCGCAGCGGCTGGACGCGGCCATCGCGCTCTGGCGGCAGGGCAAGGTCCGGTCGCTGCTGGTAAGCGGGGACAACTCCGCGCCCTTCCACAACGAGACGCGGGCCATGCGGCGCTACCTGCTGGAGCACGGGGTGCCGGAGGACGCGGTGGTGGGGGACGAGGCGGGGCTGTCCACCTACGACAGCTGCCTGCGGGCGCACTCGGTGTTCGGCGCGAACCGGGCGGTGCTCGTCACGCAGCGCTTCCACCTGTCGCGGGCGCTCTTCATCGCCAACTCGGTGGGCATCGACGCGTGGGGCGTGGCGGCGGACGAGGGACGGGCGACTCCCTGGCGCTACACGGTGCGCGAGACGCTCTCCCGGGTGCTGGCGCTGGGGATGGTGCTGCTGGAGGTGAAGCCCGGCAGCACTGACGGCCAGCCGCCGACGGCTCCTCGCTGACGGGGGCCGGGCCCGCCAGGCAGGCGGGCGGCGTCCATTGCCGCTCGCGTCCGGGGGGCCCATTTTCGTGGGGACACGGAAGCTTTTCTCAACCGTCCCTGTCGAGGAGACCCCATGAAGTTCAACAAGCTCGGAGACGAGGATGTGGGCGAGTCCACCTCGCTGCGCCACCGGAACCCGGACACCGGAGAGGATGAGATCAACATCACGGACCAGGACCTGGCGCTGTCGCCCCCCATGGAGGAGGAGGCGGATGCGCGGGACATCCTGCCGGATCAGATCCAGCGCTTCGGCCGGGGGGATGAAGAGGAAGAGGAGCGCGAGCTGACCGCGCAGCCCGACGAACCCGGCCCGCGCGCCCAGTCGCCGGACCTGCTGCCCGAGGGGTAGCCGGGTCCAGCAGGCGGGTGCGGTGTAAGAACAGGGCGCGTCCCAGGACATGGGACGCGCCCCTTGTTTTCAGGCGGGGCCTCCGAGGGAGGCCCCGTGCGGCTCAGGACCGACGGCGCGAGGACTTCTTCGCGGCGGCCTTGCCCGTGGCCTTCTTGGCGGCCCCGCGCGTGGATGCGCCCTTCTTGGCGGCGGCGCCCTTCTTCGGGGCAGCACCCTTCTTCACGGCGGCCTTCTTCGCGGGGGCGCCCTTCTTCGGGATAGCACCCTTCTTCACGGCGCCCTTCTTCACGGCGGCCTTCTTCGCGGCAGCCTTGCCCGTGGCCTTCTTCGCGGTGGCAGCCTTCTTCGCGGCGGCCTTCTTCGCGGTGGCGCCCTTCTTCCCGGCCCCACGCGCGGGCGCGGCCTTCTTCGCGGTGGCCTTGCCCGTGGCCTTCTTCTCGGCCCCACGTGCAGGCGCGGCCTTCTTCGCGGTGGCCTTCTCGCCAGCCGCCTTGCGCGCTCCCGCCCTGGTGGAGACGGCTTCGGTCGGCGCCTCCGCTTCGGCGGCTTCGGCCTTCTTCGTGGCGGCCTTGCCCGTGGACTTCTTCGCGGGGGCGGACGGCGTCTCGGTGACAGCCTTCTCGCGGCGGGCTTTCTTCACGGCGGGGCGCTTGGGCTCGGGCTCCTCGAACAGCTCCTCCTGTTCGGCGGGCTCGGCCTCCTCCTCACCGGTGTCCTCGGCCAGTTCCGCCTCCAGCTCCTCCTCGCTGGACACCTCGGCCTCCTCGTCGGCGGACTCCGCGGCTTCGAGCTCCTCCTCCTCGTCCTCGTCCGCGTCACGGGCCAGGGCGGCCAGGGCGCTCGAGTAGTCGCCGCCACGGCCAGCGGGGGCCTCCTCGTCCTCCTCCGCCTGCGCGGCAGCACCGGACAGCGCGCCCTGGAGCACGGCGTTCATGGCGCGCGCGAAGGTCCGCTCCCCGAAGCTCTCCACCTCTTCCACGGGCGGAATCAGCACCTCGAGCATGTCCTTGAGCGCGCGGTACAGCCGCATCTCCTTCTTCTCGCCGTCCCAGGTGCCGAAGACCCAGGTGTCCCCGTCCAGCGCGTCCACCCAGCCGGGCAGCGGCCCGCCGCCGTCCCCCTGCTCCTCCATCGCGGACTTGCGCGCGACGAACAGGTGCCGGTGCGCCCCCTTCAGCCCGAAGCGCCACACTCCCGCCGCGGGCAGGCCCACCACCATCAGCCGGGTCTTCTCCAGGACGCTGGGCGCCCCCTCCTCGCCACGCAGCGGGAACAGCCGCACCTCGCCCTGGAACTCACCGCCGTTGAGCGCCTGGTACAGGTCCGCCAGGTCCTCGGGGAACGGGACGCCGCACTCCGTCTCCGCGCGGCGGACCTCCTCCACCTGCACACCCACCGAGGTCGCCTTCGCCGACTTGCGCAGTGCCTCCAACCACTCGTGCATGACCCCTCCACGACATCGACAGCCACCAGGGCTCGCACCTTACGGCGCCTTGGGCCCTCGTGAGCAGTGTGCATGTCGGGTTTCGTCCACCCGACGTCCTGTAGACATACCTGGACAACCTGACACGCCCGCCCCTCCATCCCTCCAGGCCGCCTGCCCCGGGTCCAGGCAACCCGCATGGAAGCCCAGTCCCCCGGGCGTTAGGAAGGGCCCATGGCGCATCCCGTAAGCACCGAGGCGACGACCGAGACCTTCGACTCGCTCGTCATGGAGCCCCGCGACGAGCTGGTGGTGGTGGACTTCTGGGGCCCCGGCTGCCCGAACTGCGACATCTACGCCGCCGCCGAACCGGAGCTCCTCAAGGAGCTGGACGGCGCCCCCATGCGCGTCGTCAAGGTCAACGCCTACGAGCACGAGGCACTGGCCACCCGCTTCGGCCTGTACGGCATCCCCACCTTCCTGCTGTTCCGCGACGGGAAGCTGCTGGGGAAGATGAGCCAGTACTACGGCAAGCCGTACTTCCTGGGCGTCATCCGGGACCACCTGCCCGGCGGCGCCAAGGCCCAGGCCTGAGCCCTCAGTCCCGGTAGCCGCGCGCCTGCAGCCGGAACAGGTGCGCGTACCGCCCGTCCAGCGCCATCAGCTCGTCGTGGCTGCCCAGCTCCTGCACCGTGCCGTTGTGGAGCACGGCGATTTGATCCGCCATGCGCACCGTGGAGAAGCGGTGCGAAATCACGATGGCGATGCGGTCCGCGGCCAGCGCCTGGAAGCGCTCGAAGAGGGCGTGCTCGGCCTCCGCGTCGATGCTGGCCGTGGGCTCGTCCAGGATGAGCACCTCCGCGTCGTCGCGCATGAACGCGCGCGACACCGCCAGCTTCTGCCACTGGCCGCTGGACAGCTCCTGGCCCTTCTCGAACCAGCCCCCCAGCATCGTGTCGTACTGGGACGGCAGCGTCGCGATGACGGAGCTCGCCCCGCCCTGCTCCGCCGCCCGTTCGATGGCGGGCCGGTCCTCCAGCGCGGGCACGTGTCCCAGGCCGATGTTCTCCGACACGCTGAACTGGTAGCGCACGAAGTCCTGGAACACCGCCCCGAAGCGGCCGCGCAGGTCGTCCGCGCCCATCTGGGCCGTGTCCACGCCGCCGTAGAGAATCTGGCCTTCGGTCGGCTCGTACATGCGCAGGAGCAGCTTCACCAACGTGCTCTTCCCCGCGCCGTTCTCCCCCACCAGCGCCAGCTTCTGGCCGGGCTTGAGCGTGAGGTTCACGTTGCGCAGCGCCCACGCGTCCTTGCCCGCGTAGCGGAAGGAGACGTCGCGCAGCTCGATGGCGTTGCTCCTCCCGCGCGGCGGTGAGACGGCGGGCAGGAGCCTCGGCGCGTTCTCCAACGTGGGGATGTCCAGGTAGGCGAAGAGGTTGCTCATGAAGAGCGCGTCCTCGTACATGGAGCCCACGCTGGTGAGGATGCCCTGGAACGCGGCCTGCCCCTGCCGGAACACGGCCAGGTACAGCACCATGTCACCCACGGAGATGCCGCCATCCGCCGCGCGGCTCGCCACGAAGAGGTAGCAGCCGTAGAAGGCCGCCAGCGACAAGAGGCCCAGGCCCAGGCCCCACACCATGCGCTTGCGCGCGAGCGCCCGGTCCTCCGCGAAGAACTTCTGGAACAGGTCGCGGTAGCGGCCCAGCACCAGCGGCCCCAACCCGAAGAGCTTCACCTCCTTCACGGTGCTGTCGCGCGTGAGGATCCACTCCAGGTAGTTGAGCTTGCGGCCCTCCGGCGCGCGCCACGAGTACAGCCGGAAGCCCTCCGCCGCCAGCCGCGCCTCCGCGATGAACGCGGGGATGGACGCGGCGAGCAGCACCACCACGCTCCACGGCGACAGCGCCACGAGCAGCACCGCGTAGGTGGACAGGGTGATGACGTTGCGCACGATGCTGAACGCCTGCATCACCAGCGACAGCGGGCGCGCGTTCGCCTCCCGCCGCGCGTTCTGCATCTTGTCGTAGGTGTCCGAGTCCTCGAAGTGCTTGAGCTCCAGGTCCAGCGCCTTCTGGAGGATGCGCTCGTTGAGCAGGTTGCCCAGGTGCGCGCGCAGGAGGTCCCTGGTGAGCGTGAGCCCCCGCTCCACCACCGCGGAGGCCACCATCAGCGCGAACTCCGTGGCCACCAGCCCCACCACGCGCGAGTTCGCCGCCACGTCGCCCTTCGCCGCGGCCACCACCGTGTCGACGATGAGCTTGCCCACCCACGCGATGCCCGCCGGCAACACCGCCGCCACCAGCGTGAGCACGCCCAGCACCACCGCGCCCCGGGGGCTCGCCCGCCAGAAGAGGTGGAAGGTGCCGGGCAGCTGCTTGAAGAGGACGCCCGCGTTCTTCAGACGGGCCCGGAGCGATGGCGGTGTCGACGGCGTGGGAGGTGGCAAGGTGCCGCCCCTCATAACGCCTCGACGCCCGCCGCGCTGGACTTCCCTGCTTTCAGGAAGCCGGTGCGCCCCCGCCGTCCGGCAGGGCGGCGGGCGGGGCGGCGTGCCGCGAGATGAGCACGTCGCAGAGTGAATGCCGCAGCACGCCCTCGGTCAACGTGGTGGGCGGATTCGCGGAGGACATGCCCAGCGTGAGCAGGTCCGAGTCGCGATCCCGGGCCTCCGCGAGGATGCACTCGCACGGGTCTCCGAAGCGCAGGCGGATCTCCAGCGCCCGGCCGGTCTCCCGGTACGGCGCCAGGAAGCGCCCGAGCGCCCTTCGCGCCGCGTCCTCGCGCTCCTGCAGCAGCCCCAGCTGCCGCGTCAAGGGGACATCCTCACGGCGCAGGGCGGCCTCCTCCTCGCGCAGGTCCACCACGTGCAGCACCTCGATGGGGGTCGAGACCGGACACAGGCGCATCGTCAGCTCCAGCGCGCGGCGGGACTCCCGTGAGAAGTTCACCGCGACGAGGGGCCGGTGGTAGACACGGCCCGGGTGCGGCATCACCACCAGCACGGACGCGTCCACCTCCCGCACCAGCCGCATCACCATGGCGTCGTCCGGCAGCGGCTTCGCCGGTTGGGGCAGGTGCGGCCAGCCCACCACCAGCACCTCCACGCCCTGGTCCTTGGCCAGCTCCGCCGCCTCGTGCGGCGCGTCACCGGTGCGCAGCTCCTCGCGCACGTCCACGTCCGGCCGCTGCCGCAGCCGCTTCGCCGCGGACGTCACCGACCGGCGCAGGCACTGCTCGCCGTCCACCGTCCCATCCGGGCCGGAGTGGCCATCCAACCGCGGGCTCACGTGCAGCACGCTGAAGGCCGCTCCGTGCGCGAGCGGAAGGCGCAGCGCACGGGCGAGCGCGAACTCGGACTGCAGGGAGAAGTCCAACCCCACCGCCACCCGCCGCAGCCCCCGCTGAGCGCGGAGGACGCCGTCGGGCAGCAGCGGCAGACTCCTTCGGGAAGACACGTTTGGCCTCATCTCGACTCCCTTCCACCTCACCGCTGGAACGCACCGCGCGGAAGGGCTGACCGCCTACGCGGGCCCTCATGGACATACATTCAGACCCGTCGGCGGATGTGCCACCCGTCTTTTGCGGGGACGCTGGGTCCGCAGCCTGGCGGCGGAGCACGCGAGCGGCCTGGCCCGGCGGGACGCTCCGGCGAGGGCAGGCGGACAGGCCTTCCATCCTCTGGACGCCGTCCTGTTTCTGTAACGTTTTCAGGGCGCCCCACCGCTTCGTTCAAGGACTCCAGGGCAGGCATGCGTTCAGGGCCGCCATTTCAACGGTTTGAGACGTTCACCGCAGGACCTTGGGGCATGGGGGTGTTTTCAGAGGCTCGGCCAGCCCTTTGCATAGACCTCTGACCGGCTTCTCACGAGGCCATGGGCGGCGGGTCGGACGGCAGGTCGCAAGGGAGCGGGAAAATGCGCGGGGTCATCACCGGACGTGAGGTGGTTTCCAACCTGGGACTCATCTACCGGGAGTTCGGGACAGCCTGTGTGTTGCGCTGCCTCTGGGTGATGCTCAGCGGGAAGTCCACCACCTTCCTGGAGGTGGCGTGTCCCTGCGAGAAGATGCGGCAGTGAGCACGCGCCCCTGAAGACAGCTCGGGCCGCGGGAAGCATCAGCTTCCGCGGCCCGAACGGTTTCAACGGCGGTGTGAGGTGTGGCGCTAGCGCTGATACGGATCCGCGTCACCGCGACGCACTTCCTCGCGCTCGTCCTTCTTGTCCTTGATGGCGTGCTTCACGTCCTCGACCACGCCCTTGACCTTGCCCTTGAGCGTGTCCGCCTTGCCTTCGGCTTCCAGCGAACGGTCGCCCGTCGCCACGCCCACGGTTTCCTTCACCTTGCCCTTGGCCTTGTCAGTCCACTCGCCCATGGCGTCCTCCTGACGTCGGTGTGTGAATCGTTGTGGAGGACAACGTGTGCACGTCATGGGCGGGCGGCAGGTGACGGTGGCTCGTCCGCACGGTCGCCCTGCTCGGGCCGCGACAGGTCGGAATGTCAGGCAATGGACAGTGCGCGGCGCGCGCTGAAACGACACGCGCCCTGCCCTGCCTACCCGTTGCGTCCCTGTTATTCGCGGAGACCCGGGAGTCTGGCTCGCAAGACGAAGACGTTGCATTGACGCATCCGCACTTCGCCCGCAGGCTTGAGCCGTTCAACCGGATCCGTCACCTGATGACACAGCCATCCCCCCCTTCGACCCAGGCGCTGCTCTTCAAGCTGCTCTTGCTGCGCACGCTGGTCGTCACGGTGGCGGTGGCGCCGGCCATCTACGTCGACATGCAGCTGCTGGACGTGGACGCGAGCCACACGGGGTTCGTGCTGGGCGTCGTCACGCCCATCGTCATTGGCGGGCTGGCGCTGGTGGTGCCCATTGGAGCGGTGGGCGCGCTGTTGCGGTACGCGGTGGAGGCGAAGGCGAGCCCCGCGGAGCGGCTGGGACGGCTGTTGCGGCTGCCGGGCGTGCTCACGTTCGTGGAGGCGCAGTCGGGCTGGTTCCTGGGCGGCATCTTCTTCAACGGCGCCATTGGTCTGGCGCTGGACCGGCCGCCGCGCGTCATCCTGGTGGGTGTGGCGGTGGCGATGAGCGCGGGGCTCTTCAGCGCGCCCATCATGTACATGCTCTACGAGAAGGCGCTGGCGGCGGTGACGCTGGAGGCGTTCCGCCGCGCGCCGCATGAGCGCCCCGCTGGAGAAGGGCTGTTCCTGCCCCGGCAGAGCTGGTTCCTGCCGGCCATCGTCGTGTCCGCGCTGTTGATTACGTGCATCACGAGCATCGCCACGTTGCAGCTGCGGCTGGAGAAGAACCTGTCGTCGCTGGCGGACGACCTGGAGCTGTCGGGCGAGTACCGGGGCGCGGCGCGGGTGCGCTCGCGCATCCAGCCGTTGCAGCGCGACCTGACGTTGCCGGTGGCGTTCCTGGGCGGGTTCGCGGCGCTGGGGGCCATCTTCACGGCGGCGTGGGCGGCGCGCCGGCTGGCGCAGGGGGCGAGGG
>NZ_RAWR01000326.1:0-8042 GCF_003986945.1 Corallococcus sp. AB018
GGGGGGAGGCCTGGGAACCGCGAGTGGCCTGGGGGGCGCCGGAGCGGGCGCCGCCACCGGGGCGTCGCCGTCATCCAACAATTCCTTCAGGTCCGCGAGCGGATCCGCCTCGTCCGGGGGAGACGGCATGTGCGCGGCCCAATTTACCGGCCACGGGGGGTTTCCACCAGTTACGCGATGGACACCGCGCCGCTTCGCCTGCCTGGTGGGAGGCGGACGGCACGGTCCGCTCGACGTGGAGGGGGCGGGACGTTAGCCAATGGAGCAAACATCACACCTCGCCTTGCCTCTCCTCGGCAGGGGATGACAGCTTCGGACCACTCCTATGGCCATCCGCTACACCCTGCCCAACGGGCTCACCGTCGTCTTCGAGGAGCAGCACGCCGCCAAGGTCGCGGCCTTCCAGGTCTGGGTCAAGGCCGGCAGCGCGGACGAAAGGCCCGACCAGGCCGGACTCGCTCACTTGCACGAGCACATGCTGTTCAAGGGCACGGAGCGCCGGGGGCCCGGTGAAATCGCCCGGGACATCGAGGCGCACGGCGGCGAAATCAACGCCTGGACGTCCTTCGACCAGACCGTCTACCACATCGTCATCGCCAGCCAGTTCGCCCGCACGGGCCTGGACATCCTGGGCGATGCGGTGCGCCGCTCCGCGTTCGACAAGGAGGAGCTGGCGCGCGAAATCGAGGTCGTGTGCGAGGAGATCAAGCGCAGCTACGACTCCCCGTCGCGCCGCGCGTCCCGCGGGCTGTTCACCGCCGCGTTCCAGACGCACCCCTACCGGCTGCCCGTCATCGGCACCGAGGAGAGCGTGCGCAGCTTCACCCGCGAGAAGGTGCTGGAGTTCTACCACCGGCACTACACGCCCAGGAACCTGGTGCTCTCCGTCGCGGGCGACCTGAACGAGGCGGAGCTGCGCCAGTGGGTGGAGGAGATCTTCGGCGGTGACTGGGGCCGGCCCTACGTGGGCCCGGTGGAGCGTCCTCGCGACCCGCCGTCCACGGGCCGCCGCGTGCTCATCCAGACGGAGGACGTGAAGGAGGCCTATCTGCACCTGGCCTTCGCCATCCCGGAGCTGGAGCACCCGGACGTGCCCGCGCTGGACGTGCTGGCGATGCTCGCCGGCCAGGGCAATTCGTCGTGGCTGGTGCGCGAGGTGAAGCGCCGCCAGCACCTGGTCAACGACGTGCACGCGTCCGCGTACACGCCCAAGGACCCGGGCATCTTCTCCGTGTCGCTGACGCTGCCGCCCGCGCAGTCGCTGAAGGCGCTCACGCAGACGGCGCGCGTGCTGGAGGCGCTGCGCACCACGGTCGTGCCCGAGGACGAGCTGCGCACCATCCAGTCGGTGGTGGAGGCGGAGTCCGTCTACCGCAAGGAGACGGTGCAGGGCACCGCGCGCAACCTGGGCTCGTACCAGACGTCTCCCGGCGGCCTGGAGTCGGAGGCCCGCTACCTGGAGAACATCCGCAACCTGAAGCCGGAGGACCTGCGCCGCGTGGCCCAGAAGTACCTGCGGCTGGAGCACGCCGTCGTCACCGCGCTGGTGCCTCCCGCCGCGGAGCTGACGGAGGCGCTCGTGCACGCCGCGCTGGATGAAGCGGCGAAGAGCCCCGGCGTCACGCCCCCGGAGCGCGCCGCGAAGCAGCCTCCCCCGGAGGCCCCGCCGCGTCCGGCCCGGAGCGCCATCGCGTCCGCGCGTTCGGAGGTGGTGCAGGAGAAGCTGCCCTCCGGCGCCACGCTCATCATCCGCGTGGAGCCGCACGTGCCGCTGTTCTCCATGCGCGCGGCGTTCATCGGCGGCGTGCGCTACGAGACGCCCGAGGACAACGGCATCACCACGCTGCTCAGCCGCGCCCTCACCAAGGGCACCACGACGCTCAGCGCGGATGACATCTCCCACCTGACGGACCTGTACGCGGGCAACCTCACCGGCCAGGGCGGCCGCAACTCCGTGAGCGTGAAGGCGGACTTCCTGTCGCGCTACTTCGAGCAGGGCTTCCGGCTGTTCGCGGACGTGCTCGTGAACCCCGCCTTCCGCGAGGAGGAGGTGGCGCGGGAGCGCGCGCTGCTGCTGCAGGACATCCTCACCCGCGAGGACAAGCCGTCAGGCCTGGCGTTCGAGCTGTTCTCGCGCACGCTCTACCAGGAGCACCCGTACCGCCTGTCCATGCTGGGCGAGAAGGCGTCCGTGGAGGCGCTGGGGCCCGAGCAGCTGCGCGCGTACCACCGGTCGTACATGGACCCGTCGCAGATGACGCTCAGCGTGGTGGGCGACGTGGACGTGGAGCAGGTGCGGGCGCTGGCGAACGAGTACTTCGGTAGGTCGCGCGGCGGCGCGCTGGCCCCGAAGCAGGTGCGGCCGGAAGCGCCTCCGTCCGCTCCGCGCACGGAGAAGAAGGTGCTCGCGCGCGCGCAGACGCACCTGGTGATGGGCTTCCAGGCGGCGCGGCTGGGCGACCCGTGGCGGGTGGTGCTGGACGTGCTGTCCACGGTGCTGTCCGGCCAGGGCGGGCGGCTCTTCATCGAGCTGCGCGACAAGCGCTCCATGGCCTACAGCGTGAGCAGCTTCTCCATGGACGGGTTGGACCCCGGCTACTTCGCCGTCTACATGGGCACGAGCCCGGAGAAGGTGGAGGCGGCGGTGGAGGGCATGCGCCGCGAATTGCAGCGGATCCGCGACGAGCCGATTCCGGCCGCGGAGCTGGAGCGCGCCAAGCAGCACATCATCGGGGCGTATGAAATCGACCTGCAGCGAAACAGCGCCCGCGCGACGCTGCTGGCGCTGGACACCTGCTACGGCATCGGGCTGGACAACTTCCTGCACTACTCCGAGCACGTGGCGAAGGTGACGGCGGAGGACGTGCAGGAGGTGGCCCGCCGGGTCATCGACTTCGACCGCATGGCCATGTCCGTCGTCGGTCCGTAGGTACCCCATCGCGAGCGTGGAAGCGTCACGACGACGGCGCTTCCACGCCGCACCGGGTGCGGTAGAAGGGGCGCCATGTCCCAGACCTACCTGTCACTCACCGTGGATATCGCGGAGGAGGCCTCCGAAATCCTCCAGGACCTGCTCCATGAGGCCGGCGCCCTGGGCCTGGAGGTCCGCGACACGGAGACGCCCACCATGCCGGGCGTGCGCGCCCCCGTGAAGGGCGAGTCCATCGTCGTCGCCTACTTCGAGGACCGCGAGAGCGCGGAGGATGCCCGCGACGCGGTGGCGGAGAGCCACCCCACCGCGCGCCTGTCCCTGGACGAGCAGCCCCAGCAGGACTGGAGCAACGAGTGGAAGTCGCTCATCAAGTCCGTGCAGGTGGGCCGCCTGTGGGTGGGCCCGCCCTGGGACGTGGTGAACGCGCCGGCGGACAAGGTGAAGCTCGTCATCGAGCCGAAGATGGCCTTCGGCACGGGAGACCACCCCACCACGTCGCTGTGCCTGGCGGCGGTGGATGACTTCATGTCCACGCACCCGGGCGCGAGCGTGCTGGACGTGGGCACCGGCACGGGCGTGCTCGCCATCGCGGCGAAGAAGCTGGGCGCGGGCCACGTGGTGGGCACCGACAACGACCCCACCTCCGTGGAGCTGGCCCAGGAGAACTGCACCGACAACCAGACGCCCGACCTGGACATCTCCGGGCGCGAGCTGACGGAGGTGTCGGGCACCTTCGACCTGGTGCTCGCGAACATCCTGGCCAACACGCTCATCGAGCTGGCGCCCCTCATCGTGCCCAAGGCGAAGGACCGGCTGGTGCTGGCCGGCGTGCTCGCGCATCAGCGCGCGGACGTGGAGGCCGCGTACCGCAACCTGGGGTGCACCGTGCTGGAGGGCGCGCAGCAGGGCGAGTGGGTGCGCATCGACTTGAAGCGCTAGAAACAAGAGGGGGTCGGGCAGCGAAACCTGGTTCGCTTACCCGACCCCATCTGGACTCGCGAGGCTTTCCCCCTTGGCGTCAGGACCTCGCGAGTCCCGCCGTGTGACTGGCAGGCATTGCAGTCCGCGTGCCTGCCGCTGAGGCCTCGGAGTCCCAAGGGACACGGGCGCGGCTGTAGCGGGGCAGGTTACGGGGAGCGCGGCGCGTGTGACCTTCCGCGCTACAGCGGGCCTCAGGTGAACGCGAGTGTTCCGGCCGCGCGCAGGGAGCCCACGACTTCGTTCCGGGTATTGAGGATGCGCGGCTCCGCGTGGTGCTCCAGGCCCGTCATGGGCAGGGACAGGCCCTGCTGCTCCGCGATGAGGCGCAGGACCGCGAGGAGCGCGGGCGCGGCGCAGCGGGCATCGCCATCCTCCACCTTGACGGCCACGCCCAGGCGGGCCTTGGGCAGCGCGGCGCAGTAGACGCCCTCCGCGCCAATCTTCACCACGGCCTCACCCTGGAAGGCCGTCATCAGGTCCGTGCACGCGCGGCCCTTGCCCGCGACCAGCTCCGGGTGCGCGAGCATGGCCTCCCGCAGGCGGCGGGCGGCGGGCGCTTCCGAGACGCCGAAGCGGGCCCACGCGGTGGCCATGGCGCTGAGCGGCAGGCCGAAGCAGACGGCGAGGCAGCCATCCACGGCCTTCACCAGCGCGTCGCTCGGCAGGCCCGTCCACTTGGCGATTTCGTCCTGGATGCGCTCCTGCACCGGGTGTCCTTCGCTGGCGTAGCCTTGGACGTCCCAGCCGTGGTGCCGCGCCAGCGCGAGCATCCCCGCGTGCTTGCCGGAGCAGTTGTTCCACCGGGGCGTGAGCACGATGCCCGCCTTGAGGGCCTCCTCGGCGACCGCGGGCGACAGCGACGGGTGCGGGCCGCACGCGAGGTGGCGCTCCTCGCAGCCTGAGGCGCTCAGCATCCGCATGGCGAGGGCGCGGTGCACGGGCTCGCTGGAGTGGGACGCGCAGGAGAGCGCCAGCTCGCGCGGGCCGAAGCCGTAGCGATCCGCCGCGCCATCCTGGACCATGGGCAACGACTGGAAGGGCTTCGCCGCCGAGCGCCAGAAGGTGACGCGCTCCGGGTCGCCCGCGTACGCGACGCGCGTGCCCTCCGCGCTCACCACCGCGACGGACACGGTGTGGAGGGATTCGACGAAGCCGGAGCGGGTGGACTCGATGACGAGGGTGGCCATGGGCGTGGGGCGCGCCATAGCAGGAACGGGACACGGCCGGGCGCTCGCGGGTTGCGGAAAGACGAACCCTGGACGCATGGAGGGCTATCCTCCGGGCGCCCTCCCCTTCAAGGAAGCCGCCGTGGTCCGCCTCTTCGTTCCCCTGCCCGCCCCCGCCCCCGCCGACGTGACGCTCACGGGCGAGCGCCGCCACTACCTCGTCCACGTGCTGCGGCTGGAGGACGGCGACGCGCTGGAGGTGTTCGACGGCAAGGGCCGCGCCTTCGAGGCGCGCGTCACCGGCCTGGACGCGGAGTCCGTGCGGCTGGTGCTGGGGGCCGTGCGGGTGACTCCGCCCGCGCGCGAGATGAGCATCCTCCAGGGACTGCCCAAGGGGGACAAGATGGAGCTGGTGCTGCAGAAGGGCACGGAGCTGGGCGCCACCGCGTTCCATCCGGTGGCCACCGCGCGCAGCGTGGTGAAGCTGGAGCCGAAGCGCGCCGAGGAGCGCACCCAGCGGTGGGCGAAGATTGTCGAGGAGGCCGCGCGCCAGTGCCGGCGCGATGATGTGCCGGTGGTGCATCCGCCCCGTCCGCTGCTGGACGCGGCGCGTGCCCTGACGCCGGGCACGCTGCTGCTGGTGCTGGACGAAGAGGAGTCCGCTGTGCCGCTGGGCGAGGCGTTCCGGAGCGTGGCCGCGGGGACGCCAGTGGCGCTGGTGATTGGCCCCGAGGGCGGGCTCGCGCGCGAGGAGGTGGAGGGCCTGCGGGGGCTGGGCGCGCGACCGGTGACGCTGGGCTCGCGCATCCTGCGCACGGAGACGGCGGCGCTCGCGGCGCTCGCGGTGATGCAGCATCTGGACGGGTCGCTCGGTTAGCAGTCGAGCAGACAGTCCCTCCCTGCATCCCAGGTCACGGATTCGTGTGGTGATTCCTACGTTTCTGCCATTCGGGACCTCGCGGGTCCCTCACACGGGAGAGACTCTCATGGGGATCATCGCATTCATCATCATCGGCCTCATCGCGGGACTCATCGCCCGGGCCATCCTGCCGGGCAAGCAGAGCATGGGGCTGGTGGCCACGACGCTGCTGGGCATGGTGGGTTCGCTGGTGGGTGGTCTCATCGGCTCTCTCTTCGAGCGCAACGGCCGGCTGTTCGACCTGCATGCCTCCGGCATCATCATGTCGGTCGTGGGAGCGATCATCGTGCTTCTCCTGGTGGGAGCAGCGGGACGGCGCCGCGTCCACGCCTAGCGTGAGGCGCCCATACGCACCGTCCTCCGGGGCGGGTTGCATGGCGCTGACGAGCCCCTGACGGTTCCTCGGGCGAGGGACCGGTGGGGGCTTGTCCTTTTCTTGCTACAGGCCTGAATGCGGCCTTTCATGGCGACGGTTGTCCGCGTCGCTGGGAGGATCCGTTGTCCAAGTGCCTGAAGTGCGGCGCCTCGCTGCCGCCGGTCGGAGATTGCCCCGCTTGCGCCGCCAATGGCGCGCGCCCACCCGCGGTGGCCCCCCTTCCGAGCCTGCTCGACCGCGACATCCACATTGATCGCCGCAAGGCCGGGGACCGCATGGCCCAGGACGCCGGCGGCGGCGACCCCATCACGCTGAACAGCGAACCGCTGGAGCCGGAGACGCTGCGCGGTACGCCGGCCTTCGCGCTGGAGGCGCCTCGCGGCCCTGTCACTCCGCCGGGCATGACGCCGTCGGTTCGTCCGGGGATGGCGCCCGTGCCTCCCGCCGCGCCGCGCGCAGCAGCGCCCCGACCGCCCGCGCAGGCTCCGGCCGCCGCGCCTCGCGCCGCTGTGCCTCCAACGGATGGCCCCGTGCGTGCGCCCCATCCGGCTCCCGCGGCTCGCCCCGCGCCGGCCCCTGCGTCCCCCGCGGATGCGACGATTCGCGCGGCGGCTCCGACCGCGCGTCCTGCTTCGCCCCAGGCGGATGCGACGATTCGCGCGGCAGCTCCGGCTGCGCGCCCTGCAGCGCCCCAGGCGGATGCGTCCCCCGCGGATGCGACGATTCGCGCGGCAGCTCCGGCTGCGCGCCCTGCCGCGCCCCAGGCGGATGCGTCCCCCGCGGATGCGACGATTCGCGCGGCGGCTCCGGCTGCGCGTCCTGCCCAGGCCGATCGCGTCCCCGCGCAGCACGCGGAGGGTCAGGCGGTCCGGGCTCCCGCGCAGCAGGCGCCTCGGGCGGCGGCGCCCATGCCTCCTCGCGCCACGCCTCCCGTTGGGAACGCGCCCGCTGGCGCCGTGCAGCCTCCGCGTCCCGCCGCACCGCCTCCTGGCGTGGCACCGATGGCCGCCGTGCCTCCGCGCGCCGCGCCCACCGCGGCCCTGTCGGAGCCGGGCTTTCAGAATCCTGGCGTCGCCGTGCCTCGCGCCGCGCAGCCTCCGGTGCCCTCCACGGAGCCCCGCCCGGGCTCCGCGCTCACGCCGGCCTACGGCACGGAGCCGCACGTTTCGCGCCCCCAGGCCGCCTCCGGCCAGCCTCGTGGCAACGCGCAGGGTTCGCCCGGCCTGCCCCGCATGGATGCGCCCGCGCAGGCCCAGGCCACTTCCGGCCAGCCTCGTGGCAACGCGCAGGGTTCGCCCGGCCTGCCTCTCATGGACGCGCCCGCGCAGGCCCAGGCCTCCGGTCTGCCGCACATGGATTCAGCCTCGCAGGCCCAGGCCTCCGCCCGGATGGGTGGCGCGCAGGTCCAGGCTTCCGGTCTCCCCCGCCGGGAGCCCGCCTCCGGACCGTCGGCCGCCGAGCACTGGGATGCACCGCAGGCCACTTCCGGCCTGCCCTTGATGGATGCTCCCGCGCAGGCCTCCGGTCCGTCTCGCCGGGACGCCGCTCCGGGCCTTCCCGTCATGGAGGACCCGGCCATCCTGCCTCCGCTGGAGACGCCGGCCTACGCGACGTCCCCGGCGCCCGCTCCGGGAGTGTCCCTCATGGAAGCCTCGTCCGCCCCTGCCC
>NZ_RAWR01000327.1:0-8007 GCF_003986945.1 Corallococcus sp. AB018
GGGCGGCGGCGGGACGGGCATCGCGCCCGGCCCTCCACCTCCCGTCGTCACCCGTTGTCGTTGTTGGAGGAGGGCGGCCCGCAGGGCGGGTCGTCCTTGCGCGGCGGATTCGCGGGCTCGTTGCCCAGCAGCTGGCACAGCCCCGTCTGCAGCTTCTCCAGGAGGCACGACAGCACCTCCACCTCCGGCGGCGCCAGGAACTCGCGCGCCTGGGCATCCACCCACCGCGCGGCGAGCTCCAGGGCCTGGATCTCCCGGCGCCCCGCGTCGGTGATTTCCAGGCGCACGCAGCGGCGGTTCTCCCCCGCGCGGCGCTCCACCAGCCCATCCTCCTCCAACCGGTCCACCAGCCGGCTCACGGCGGGCGCGTCGATGAGCAGCCGCTCCGCGATCTGCGCCTGGCTGTGGATGCCGTGGATTCCGATGTTCTTGAGCACGAGCAGCTGCATCAGCGGCCGATCCGTTTGCTCACCCACTTTTTGGGTGAGCAGTCGGACCACTGCGCGTCGCGTCGATGCCACTTGCTCAGCGATGGTCATGGGCGTAAGAGATGATTGCATTCAACAACGGTTGTCAATTACATCTTGACCGCGCGCAGGGAACCCGGGGTGGGTACCACCACTCGCTCCTGCCGGAAAGACCCGCCGCTCCAGAGTATGGCCACCTCCAGCGCCCTCCTCGTCCTCCTCCTCGCCGCCACGCAACAGGCGCCGTCCGCGTCTCCCGCCCCCCAGCAGCCCACACCTGACGCCAGCGCCGCCGCGGCCGCGCCGGCCCCCGTCCCCTTCCAGCCGAAGGTGGACGACCCCATGCTCACGCCCGTCCCGGCCGCGCCGGAGCAGGTGAAGACGTGGGATGACGCCCTCACCCGGGTGCGCCAGCGCTCCACGGACCTGCGCAACGCGGAAGCCGGCGTGTCGCGCGCGCAGGGCCGGTGGCGTCAGTCCCTGGGCCTTCTGCTGCCCAACGCGCGGGCCACCGCGGGCGTGGGCGTGGACGTGCTCCACCCGGACGTGCCCTCCGCCGCGGGCGGCGGCTTCGTGGGCGGCTCCAACACCGGCACCGGGGTGGCGGGTCCCAGCGCGCCCCTGGGCACGGTGTCCGCGTCCCTCACCCAGTCCATCATCGATGTAGGCGCATGGCGGGGCCTGTCGTCCGCGAAGGCCTCCGAGTCCGCGTCCGTGGCCAGCCTCCAGGACGTGCAGCGCCGCCTCACCCAGGGGCTGGCGCAGGTGCTGGTGGCCACGGTGGCCGCCGAGCGCGCCGCGGAGGTCAACCGCGTGGGCCTGCGTCAGGCGCTGGAGCGCCAGGCCATCACCCAGCGCTCGTTCGAGCTGGGCGCCGGCACCCAGCTGGACGTGGTGCGGGTGAGCCAGGACGTGGCGGTGGCCCGGCAGGCGCTGGTGGCCGGGGACGAGCAGCTGCGCCGGACGCGTGAGTCGCTGGGCCTGTCCCTGGGCGAGGACCACGGCGTGGGCGTCAACCCGGAGTTCAACCTGGGCGGGCTGGTGGAGCAGACGCGCCAGGACTGCGCCCCCCTGCAGGACCTGGCCAACCGGCCGGACCTGGTGGCCCAGCGGGCCAACGTGGACGCGGCCCGGGAGAGCCGGCGCCAGGCTTCCGCCGGTTACCTGCCCACCCTGGGACTGAGCAGCACGCTGGTGGGTTTCACCACCGACCCCGGCTTTGGCCGCTTCGGCACCTGGAACGTGTCCGCGGTGCTGTCCATGCCCCTGTGGGAGGGCGGTCAGCGCGAAGGGCTCGTGCGCGAGCGCGCGGGCATTGAAGAACAGGCCGCCCAGTCGCTGGAGGCCAACCGCCGCAACGTGGGTGTGGAGGTTTCTCGCGCGCGGCGTGGAGTGGAAGTGGCCGAGGCGCTGTTGAAGACCGCTGCCGAGTCCGTGGAGCTGGCGGACCGGACGGACCGGCTCACGCGCCGGGCCTTCGAGGTGGGACGAGGTGGCAGTTTGGAGCTGGTGCAGAGCGGAGCCGCCCTCCGCCAGGCGCAGCTCGCGTTGGTTTTGAGGGAATTCGAGCTCGTCCAGGCCCGCCTGGACGCGTTCCTGACGGAGGCCCGGTGCGACTGGTGACGAGGGTACGCCCCCTGAAGGCGCTGATGACGAAGACGGTGTTGGGCGCGGCGCTGGTGGCTGGCGCGGCCGGGTGCTCGGGCAAGCCGGAGGCGAAGGCCGCTCCGCCGCCGCGCGAGGTGCAGGTGGTGGCGCTGGCGCCGCACGAGGTGCGGGACACCGGCGAGTACCTGGGTTCGCTCCTGTCGCGGCAGAGCGTGACGGTGCTGCCGCAGGTGAACGGCTACATCCGGAAGATCCTGGTGAAGCCCGGCCAGAAGGTGGAGGCCGGCACGCCGCTGATTGAGGTGGACGCGCGCCAGGAGACCGCGGCGCTGGACAGCGCGCAGGCCCAGCAGAGCTCCTCCGCGGTGGAGCTGGAGCTGGCGAAGCGCACCCTGGCGCGCACGGAGTCCCTCAACCGCGAGGGCCTGGCCAGCGTGCAGGAGTTGGAGCGCGCCCAGGCGGCGGTGAAGGCGTCGGAGGCCGCGGCGCGCGCGGCGGGCGCGAACGTGGCCCAGCGTCAGGTGCAGCTGCAGTTCCACGTGGTGCGCGCGCCGTTCGCGGGCACCATGGGCGACGTGCTGGTGCGCGTGGGTGACTTCGTGAGCGCCACCACGACGCTCACGACGGTGGCCCAGGCGGACGCGCTGGAGGTCAGCGTGTCGGTGCCGTCGTTCCGCGCACGGTCGCTCAAGCCGGACACGCAGCTGGAGCTGTTGGATCAGCAAGGCCGGGTCATCCTCTCCAGCACCGTCTTCTACGTGGCGCCGCAGACGGACCCTCGCACGCAGCTGGTGGAGGTGAAGGCCGCCTTCCGCAACACGGTGGGCCTGCGCCCCAGTGAGCTTTTGCGGGCGCGGCTGGTGTACTCCACGCGGGACGCGCTCCAGATTCCGGCGCTCGCGGTGGTGCGCCAGAGCGGCCAGCCCTTCGCCATGGTGGTGGAGAAGAAGGACGGCAAGACGCTGGTGGAGCGCCGCCCGGTGGCGCTGGGGCAGCTGGGCGACATGTCCTACGTGGTGGAGGGCGGCCTGAAGCAGGGCGACCTCGTCGCGGTGTCGTCGCTGCACATGCTGCGCGACGGCATGCCCGTCATCCCCAAGCAGGTCTCCGTGAACAACGACGCATCCCCCCAGCCGACGGGCACCGTGAGGGCCGACGAGACCCCCACCAACGCCCAGCTGCCCCGCACCGCGTCCGGTGGCGGCGGCACCACCGGCGGCAGCCGCTAGCAGGCGAATTCAAGAGAGGCGCCACACCGTGTTCGTCGACTTCTTCATCCGCAGGCCTGTCTTCGCCATCGTCTGCTCCATCATCCTGACGCTGGTGGGCGTCATCGCCATCCCGACGCTGCCCATCGCGCAGTACCCGGACCTGGCGCCGCCGCAGGTCACCGTCACCAGCACCTACGTCGGCGCCAGCGCCGAGGTGGTGGAGTCCGCCGTCACCATCCCGTTGGAGCAGGAGCTCAACGGCGTGGAGGACATGCGCTACATCACCTCCACCAGCAGCAACGACGGCACCAGCACCATCACCGTCACCTTCGCCCCCACGCGCAACATCGAGGTGGCGGCGGTGGACGTGCAGAACCGCGTGAGCCGCGCCGCGGCCCGCCTGCCCGCGCAGGTGAACCAGACGGGCATCGTGGTGAACAAGGCCTCCAGCCAGATGCTGCTGACGGTGGGCCTGTCCTCCCCGGACAACCGCTACGACGCGAAGTTCCTCTCCAACTACGCGGACGTGAACCTCAAGGACGCCATCAAACGCGTCCGCGGCGTGGGCGAGGTGCGCATCTTCGGTGAGCGCAAGTTCTCCATGCGCCTGTGGTTGGATCCGTCCGAGCTGGCGCGCCGGAACATGACGCCGCAGGACGTGGTGCGCGCGCTCCAGGAGCAGAACCTCCAGGTGGCCGCGGGCCAGGTGGGCCAGCCGCCGTCCAGCGACGAGCAGCCGTACCAGATTGCCGTGCGCGCCCGGGGCCGCCTGGTGGAGCCGGAGGAGTTCGGCGACATCGTGCTCATGCGCAACAACGACGGCCGCGCCGTCACGGTGAAGGACGTGGGCCGCGTGGAGCTGGGCGCGGAGAACTACAGCACCCTGCTGCGCTTCAACGGCCGCACCGGCGTGGGCCTGGCCATCTTCCAGCTGCCCACCGCCAACGCGCTGGACGTGCGCGACGGCGTCATCAAGGAACTGGACCGCCTGTCGCAGTCCTTCCCGCCGGGCCTGGAGTACCGCGTGGGCACGGACACCACGCTCGCGGTGCGCGCCTCCGTCAACGAGGTGATCCACACCCTCATTGAAGCCATCGCGCTCGTCATCCTGGTCATCTTCCTGTTCCTGCACGGGTGGCGCAGCGTTCTCATCACCGCGCTCACCCTGCCGGTGTCACTCGTCGGCACGTTCGCGTTCGTCTACCTGATGGGCTTCTCCATCAACACGCTGACCCTCTTCGGCCTCACATTGGCCACGGGTCTCGTGGTGGACGACGCCATCGTGGTCATCGAGAACATCGAGCGCCTGATGGCGGAGCGCGGGCTCAGCCCGTTCCAGGCGGCGCGCGAAGGCATGAAGGAGGTGGCTGGCGCGGTGGTGGCCATCTCCGTGGTGCTGGTGGCGGTGTTCATCCCGGTGGCCCTCTTCCCGGGCACCACGGGCTCCATCTACCGGCAGTTCGCGCTCACCATCGCCGCGTCGGTGGCCCTGTCCACCTTCTGCGCGCTGACGCTCACGCCCGCCCTGTCCGCGCGGCTGCTCAAGCACCACCACGGCCCCAAGTGGGTGTTCTTCCGCAAGGTGGACCAGGTGCTGGACTGGACGCGCGACATGTACGGCAAGGGGCTGCGCAAGCTGCTGGTGCACCCGCTCATCGTGCTGGTGGCGTTCCTCGCCTGCATTGGCGTCACGGTGATGCTGTTCCGCTCGGCGCCCACGGGCTTCATCCCGGATGAGGACCAGGGCTACGTCATCATCTCCGTGCAGGGGCCGGAGGGCATGGCCCTCAGCCAGACGGAGAAGGTGCTCCAGGAGGTGGAGGCGGTGCTCAAGGCCCAGCCGGAGGTGAGCGTGATGTTCGCCATCGGTGGCTTCTCCCCCAGCGGCAACGGCTCCAACTACGCCACCGTCTTCACGGCCTTGAAGCCGTGGGAGGAGCGCACGGGCAAGGACCAGTCCGTGGCCGCGCTGGTGGAGCGGCTGCGCGGGCCGCTGGGCAAGATTGGCAGCGCGCGCGTCATCCCCTTCCAGCCCCCCGCCATCCGCGGCGTGGGCAGCGTCGGCGGCTTCCAGTTCATCGTGGAGGACGTCGCCGGCAACCACTCGCTGGAAGACCTGGCCAACGCCACGCAGGAGATGGTGCAGAAGGGCAACGAGGAGGGCCGCCTGCGCGGCGTCTTCACCCCCTTCAACGCCAACACGCCCATCCTGGACGTGGAGGTGGACCGCCAGAAGGCCAAGGCGCTGGGGGTGCCGATTGAGCAGATCTTCGGCGTGATGCAGCTCTACATGGGCAGCCAGTACGTCAACGACTTCAACTACGCCAGCCGCACCTACCGCGTGTATGTCCAGGCCGAGCAGCAGTTCCGCGACAGCCCCCAGGACATCGGATCCTTCTACGCACGCACGGACGCGGGCGACATGATTCCGCTGGAGTCGCTGGTGAAGGTGACGCCCATCGTCTCCGCGCAGGTCATCAAGCACTACAACCTGTTCCGCTCCGTGGAGATCAACGGCCAGGGCGCGCCCGGCGTGTCGTCCGGCCAGGCGCTGGAGGCCATGGAGCAGGTGGCCCAGGCGGCGCTGCCCCAGGGCATGTCCTCCGAGTGGACGGGCATCAGCCTGGAGCAGAAGGAGTCCGGCGGGCAGACGATGATCATCTTCGGCCTGGGCATCCTCTTCGTGTTCCTGGTGCTGGCGGCGCAGTACGAGTCCTTCAGCCTCCCGTTCGTCATCATCCTGTCCGTGCCGCTGGCCATCATGGGCGCGCTGGGATTGCAGGTGGCGCGCGGCTACGCGAACGACGTGTTCTGCCAGGTGGGTCTGGTGATGCTCGTGGGCCTCGCGTCCAAGAACGCCATCCTCATCGTGGAGTTCGCGGAGCAGCTGCGCGAGCAGGGCAAGAGCGCGCTGGAGGCGGTGGTGACGGCGGCGGAAGTCCGCCTGCGCCCCATCCTCATGACGTCCATCGCGTTCCTCCTGGGCGTGGTGCCGCTGATGACGGCGTCCGGCGCGGGCGCGGCGGCGCGCAACTCGCTGGGCACCGCGGTGTTCGGCGGCATGCTGGTGTCCACCATCGTCAACCTCATCTTCATCCCGGGCCTCTACATCCTCATGCAGAAGGTGCGTGGGGACGCGAAGCGGTCCAGCGGTGAGGAGGAGACGCCCACTTCGCACGAGCCCGCCCCGGCGCACGCGCCGTGAGCTGACCTGGCAGTGCAGCGCTGAAAAACAGACCGCCCTCCCCTTCCGGTACGCGAAGAGGAGGGCGGTGGTGTTTTCGGGGCTGCTCGTCGCGCGTCAGATTTCGTGGGCGGTCTGCTCGTACACGATGACGTGGCGGGACTCGGGCAGCAGGATGATGTTGAGCGTGCGCCAGTTGTCGCCGTTGGGGCCGGTGCTGAACTCGCGGAAGTAGCTCTTCACCTGCGCGTTCGCGGCGCTCTCGCCGTAGGTGTCCAGGATGGCCTGGTGCAGCGGCTGGAACTGCAGGTACATCCGCGGCAGGAACGCCGCGTAGGTGTACGTGCCCGGGTTCGGGTCGTTGCGGTAGCCCTTGTACTCGCTGCGCGCGAGCACCGCCGCCGCCGCCGCGTCCAGCGAGGCGTGCGTCGAGTACGGCCACGCGAAGTCATACCGGTCCAGGAAGGAGTACATGTCCTCGCGGTACGCGTTGGCCCCGCCGAGCACCGCGTTGAGGGTCCCGTCGAGCGGGAACGCCGCCAGCGTCACCGGGGCATTGGCCGGCGCCGGAGAGGGGTTCGCCACGCACGCGCCGCCCACGCAGGAGGCCTGGAGGCGGTACTGCTTGGCCAGGCCGTTGCTCCAGCCCACCACCACCAGGTACTCGCCCGCCTGGTTGAAGGTCGCGAGCGGAATCTTGCTCAGCTCGCCGTAGCCGGAGTCGTCGTCCCCGTAGAGCGGCATGAAGCCGTAGCCGTACTGCGTCTTGGGACCGTACACGTACAGGCCGGTGTCCACGCCCATGCCGGTGCCCAGGTGGGTGACCTCCAGCGCCACCTGCGTGTTCGCCGCGACGTTGAGCTTGAAGCCCTCGTAGTTCGCGGACGTGCCGGTGTTCGACGTCACCGCGCCGCCCACGGGCAGCGTGCCCGCGATGTACAGGTAGCTGTCGAACGGAGCGGGCGGAGCCGGCACCAGCTGCTGCGTCGCCGTCGTCACCGTGTCGCCGCCCTCGGGGGCCGGGGTCTGCTCCGGCTGGCCGCCACAGGCGCCCATCAGGCCCACCGCGGACATGCCCAGCACCGCGCTTCGCACTGCCGTTCCACGCATCATCGCGTCCACCTTCTCAAGGAGGGCGGGGGGACCCGCCCTGGGAGTGAAACGCCTCCCTGTGACAGTTTGGAGCCTGGAACTCAAGCAACAGATGAAACACAGGCGCCCTTGGTGATTGGAGAGGGATTGCGGGCATGCTCCCGCACCCGCAGGAAAGCATCGCGTGCAGCGAAGGCCTGTGGACTCTGGGCAAGGAAGCGCTCCACGATGGCTTCGAACATGACAATAGAAAGACCCCCCTCTCTCGAGTTCGTCCTGGAGCGTGCCCGGGAACGAGCCCGTCGCGAGGAGTTGGCCCGGGCCCTGGCCGAGAGAGAGGGGAATGTCAGCGTCACGGAGCGACTGGTGAATGGCCGCTGGAGTTGGCTGCGACTGGCGGGACTGCTGCTCGCGGTGGGCTGCGCCTCCCTGCCCGCCCCCATCC
>NZ_RAWR01000328.1:0-7834 GCF_003986945.1 Corallococcus sp. AB018
TTCCCCGGCCGCGGGCACGCCACAGGCCCCCGCCGCGAAGGCACCCGCGGGTGACCAGACGGCGGATGAGGCCTTCACGTCGCGAGTGAAGACGCTGGAGGAGCAGGTCGTCGACCTGAAGGAGAAGATCTACCGCTCCAAGGCGCGCCTGCTGCTGCTCCAGGAGTCGGTGATGGGCGGCGAGCTGTCCACCGGCGCCCGCGCGGTGCTGGTGCACAAGAACGAGATGGGCAACGCGTTCCAGCTGGAGTCGGTGGTGTACGCGCTGGACGGCGCGCCCATCTTCACCCAGGTGGACACGCAGGGAGACCTGAACCGGCACCAGTCGCTGGAGGTCTTCAACGGCCGCATCGTGCCGGGCCAGCACCAGCTCGCGGTGCGACTCGTCTACCGGGGCAGCGGCTACGGCGTGTTCAGCTACCTGGAAGGCTACAAGTTCAAGGTGCAATCCAGTTACACCTTCAACGCGGAGTCCGGAAAGGTCACCACGGTGAACGTGGTGGGCGTGGAGAAGGGCGGCCTCACCACGGACCTCAAGGACCGGCCCGCGGTGCGCTACGACATTGAAGTGGCCAAGGACACGCGCGCGAACCGGCCCGCCGGCTCCGGCTCGGAGACGGAAGGCGCTCCGGGGACGCCCGCCGCGCCGGCCACCACCTCCAGCGAGCTGAAGTAGGGAGCGTCAGGCCGTGACCGCGACGCTGCACGCCCTGGCCCTCGCGCTGTCCCTCGGGGCCGCGCCCGCTCCGGCGCCCCAGGCCTCCAAGCCGGGGGCCGCGCTGCCGCCCATGCCCGCGTCGTTGAGCTCGCGCGCGGCTTCGGTGGAAGCGGTGGAGGCGCAGCTGCGCACGGCGGAGCAGTCGCTGCGCTTCGTGGAGACGCAGTTCACGGAGCGCCCGGAGCCCAGCAGCGCCGACTCGCAACTCAAGCGCTTCTCCGAGGGCGAGGTGTACTCGCTGCTGGGAGACTGGGCCGCCGCGTCCGTCCTCTTCTACGACCTGGTGAGCGACCCGGCGTTCAAGGCGAACCCGCGCTACCCGGAGGCGGTCTTCTATCTGGCGGACGCGCTGTACCAGCAGAAGAACGACATCGGCGCGCGGGTGTATCTGCGCGACGTGCTGTCGCTGGACCTGACGCCGCAGCGCTACAAGGAGGCGGTGAGCCGCTACCTCGCGGTGGCGGGAAGGCTCCAGCAGTTCGACGGCATCGACGCGTACGTGGAGAAGGCGCGGCAGCTGTCGGGCGGCGTGCTGGCGCCGGACATCGCCTACGTGCACGCGCGCGGCACCTTCAAGCGCCTGGACCTGACGCCGGAGGAGCACCAGCAGCGCTCGCGCGCGCTGTTCGCCCCGCTGGCGCAAAGCCCCGGCGCCTTCCGCGTGCAGGCCGTCTACCACCTGGGCGTCCTGAGCGTGCAGAGCGGGGACTACCCGGCCGCCATCGCGCAGTTCCAGCGCATCGTGGGCACCGGGCCGGACACCGTGGTGTCCACCGGCCTCGCGGAGGCGGAGGCCCAGCGCTTCCGCGAGCTCGCGTTCCTGTCGTTGGGCCGGCTGATGTACGAGACGGGCCGTTTCGACGAAGCGTTGGACCACTACGGCCAGATTCCGCGCGAGAGCGAGCGCTTCCCGGAGTCGCTGCTGGAGGTCGCGTGGACGTACGTGCGCAAGCAGGACTTCACGCAGGCGAAGAACGCCACGGACATCCTGCTGCTCGTCGCGCCGGACTCGCAGCTCGCGCCCGAGGCGCGCATCCTCCAGGGGCACCTGCTCCAGAAGCTGCGCCAGTACGAGGAGGCGCTGGAGACGTATGACGGCGTGGCGCGCATGTTCACGCCCGCGCGCGACAAGGTGGACGCGCTCCTGCGCGTGAACCAGGACCCGGTCGCGTACTTCGACAACCTGCTCGCGCGCAACGAGCGCTCGCTGGACGTGAGCACCCTGCTGCCCCCGCTGGCGCTGAAGTACGCGTCCACGCAGAAGGAGGTCGCGGACGCGGTGCGGATGGTGGGCGACCTGGACAGTGGCCGTCAGGGCGCGGGCGAGGCGAAGGCCATCGCGGAGCGCATCCTGGAGGCGCTGGACGCGCGCGGGCTGGAGGCCTTCCCGGAACTCCAGGAGGGCTACGTCCGCACGGAGGCCGTGGACACCGCGCTCACCGCCGTGGAGCAGTCCCTGGTGCAGGCGGAGGCCGAGCTGGTGGAGGAGAAGCTGACGCCCGCCGAGCGCGAGAAGCTGCTCGTCGCCCAGGGCGCGCGCGAGGCCCAGCGGCTGCGCTTCGCGGCGCTGCCCACCACCAACAAGGAGCTGGAGGAGCGCCGCCACCGCATGCAGGCCAAGGTGGACGCGGTGGACCGCGAGGCCTTCCGTGTGGGCTATGAGCTCCAGAGCCTGCACGCGAACGCCGCCGCCATCCGCAAGTGGGTGGAGGACACGCGCGACGAGCGGCAGGCGGACCCCGCGGAGGAGCGCGAGTTCCTGGTGCAGCTCCAGGCGGAGATCGCCACGCTGAAGGACCTGCAGGCGGAGCTGGACCGCACCCGCGCCCGGCTCGCCAGTGAGCGCCAGTCCACGGATACGTCGCTGGAGGGCGAGGCCGCCATCCGCGCCCGCTACTCCGCCGCGCTCCAGCAGGAGCACGGCGTCTTGCGCGCCGGTGAAGGCAGGCTGTCCGGTGAGGACACCCGCGTGCTGTTGCGCATGCACGCGGTGCGCTCGCGCATCGACTCGTTGCGCGGCCGCGTGGCGGTGGCGCGGGTGGCGCTGCGCTCGCGGTTGGAGCTTCGGGTGAAGTCCATCCGCGACAAGGTGCGCGTGGAGCAGGCGCTGCTCCAGGGCTACGAGCAGGAGGTGGCCGCCGCGTCTGGTGACGCTCGCAACCTGGTGGGCCGCATCGCCTACGAGAGCTTCCGCCGCGTGCGGCAGCAGTTCTACGACCTGGTGCTCAAGGCCGACACCGGCACGGTGGACGTGGCCTTCAGCCGCACGCAGGACAACGCCACGAACATCCAGAAGGTCGCCAAGGAGAAGTCGGACGCACTGCGCGCGCTCGACCTGGAGTTCAAGGACGTCCTGTCGTCGGAAGGGGGGGACTGAAGGCCATGCGCCGCCCTGTCCTCGTCCTCCTCCTGGCCCTCGCGCCGCTGGCCGCTCACGCCGCGAAGGCCAAGACGCCCAGCCAGGCATCGAAGAAGGCCTCCAAGCCTTCCGAACCCTCAGGCCCCGCGAAGGCCAAGCCAGCGGCTCCGGCTCCGCCCGCGCCCAACACCTCCCGCTACCTGGACGGACTGGGACACACGCCCGAGCAGGAGAAGCTGCTGCGCGACGTGAGCCGCGCGCTGGAGGCTTACGAGGCGGAGTCTCGCGACTTCCACCGCGAGGTGAAGCAGCTCATCGAGCGGCGCTACCAGCAGAAGCGCTCGGCGCTCAACAACGCCTACGAGAAGACGCTCACCGCGCTGGAGTCACAGGAGCGCACGCAGCGGCTGGACGCCATCGGCCGCTTCGAGGACTTCCTGCGTCGCTACCCGGACGAGCCTCGCGCCACGCCGGACGTGATGTTCCGGCTGGCGGAGCTGTATTACGAGCGCTCCGCGGACGAGCACCAGCTGGCGCGCAAGGACTACGCGGAGCGCGTGCGCACGATGTCCGACGAGGCCATGGCGGACCTGCCGCCGGAGCCGGACGTGGACTTCACGCCGTCCATCGGCCTGTATCGCTCGCTGCTCGCGCGCTTCCCGGACTACAAGCTCAACGACGGCTCCCTGTACCTGCTGGCGTACTGCCTCAACGAGCAGCACAAGGACGAGGAAAGCCTCGCCACCTACCAGCAGCTCACCACGCGCTATCCGAAGAGCCGCTTCGCCACCGACGCGTGGACGCGCATCGGCGAGTACTGGTTCGAGGAGGAGACCGACCCGGAGGCGCTGCGCAAGGCCGCGGAGGCGTACACCGCCGCCACGCGCGACACGGAGCACCGGTTCTACGACAAGGCCCGCTACAAGCTGGCCTGGACGTACTACCGCATGGACTGGTTCGAGGAGTCCGTGGACAGCTTCCTGCTGCTCCTGGACCACTACCAGTCCCACCAGCAGTCCGGCAGCAAGGCGGACGAAGGCGACCTGCGCTCGGAGGCACTCCAGTACATCGCGCTGTCGCTGGCGGACGAGACGTGGGGCGGCGTGGCCAAGGCCCGCGACCTCTTCGCGAAGCGCGGCGGCCGGCCCTACGAGCCGGAGGTGTACCGCCGGCTGGGCAACGTCTACTTCGACCAACTCCGCAACGAAGACGCCATCGCCGCGTACCAGCAGGTGCTGGCCACCGACCCGCTCACCGCGGACGCGCCTCGCCTGCAGCAGCGCATCGTCCAGGCCTACGAGCGCGACCGGCGCATGGACCTGTACGCGCGCGAGTCGGAGAAGCTGGCCAACAGCTACCTGCCCGGCGGCGCCTGGTACGAGAAGAACAAGGACGACCCGAACGCGCTGTCGCACGCGCAGACGCTCGCCGAGCAGAGCCTCTACTCCGCCGCCGCGTACCAGCACCAGCAGGCGCAGGCCTTCCAGAAGGAGGGCAAGGACGCGGAGGCCAAGAGCACCTACGCCTCCGCCGCGCGCGCGTACGGCACGTACCTGGAGCGCTTCCCGCGAAGCAAGACCGCGTACGCGATGCGCTTCTTCCACGCCGAGACCCTCTTCAACTCGGACGCGTACGCCGCCGCGGCGAAGGAGTACTCGGCCGTCCGCGACTCCAACCAGGACAACACCTACCGGGACGTGTCCGCGCACAACGCGGTGCTCGCCTGGAAGGCGCAGCTGGACGAGGACGTGAAGGCCGGCCGCGTGCCGGAGCGCAAGCCGCTGCGCGCCAGCGAGCGCCCCAAGGACAGCACGCACGCGCCCGTGGCCCTGGCGGAGACGGAGGCCGCGCTCTTGAAGGCGTCCGACGCGTACGTGGCGCTCCTGCCCAAGGAGGAGGCCGCGCCGGGCATCGCGTACCAGGCCGCGGAGCTCTTCTACACGCACGACGACTTCGCCCAGGCCCGCCCCCGCTTCGAGCGCGTGGTGCAGGCGTACCCGCGCAACCCGGTGGCCGGCTACGCCACCAACCTCATCATCGAATCCTTCCTCGTCGACCAGGACTGGAAGAGCGTGGAGGAGGTCAGCGCGCGGCTCGCCAGCAACGCGCAGGTGGTGGATCCGTCCAGTGAGCAGTACCGCGAGCTGATGAAGTTCAAGCTCGCCGGCCGCTTCAACCTGGCGGACCAATTGGCCTCGCAGAAGCGCTACGACGAGGCGGCCAGGAAGTACCTCCAGCTGGTGGAGGAGGCCCCCCGCCACGAGTTCGCGGACAAGGCGCTCAACAACGCGGCGGTGGCGTACGAGGAACTGCGCCGCTTCGACTCCGCGATGAAGCTCTACGAGCGCATCTACCGCGACTATCCGAAGTCGCCGTGGGCGCACACCGCGCTGTTCCGCGTGGCCCTCAACGCGCAGAAGTCCTACGACTTCGACAAGGCCGTCACCAGCTATCAGAAGCTGGTGAAGGACTACCCGAAGGCCGAGGAGCGTGAGGCCGCGCTCTACAACGCGGCGTCGCTGCTCGAAGGACAGCAGCGCTACGCGGAGGCCGCCGCTGCCTTCCAGCGGTGCGTGGAGCTGTATCCCCACGGGAAGAACGCGCCGGAGAACCAGTACCGCGCGGCACGCATCCTGGAGAAGCAGGGCGACACCCGGGGCGAAATCAATGCGCTGGAGGCCTTCGTCCGCAAGTTCGCCAGCAAGGCGGATCAGGTGGAGCTGGTGGTGGACGCCAGGCGCCGCCTGGGTGACGCCTGGAAGAAGCGTGGCAACGCGAAGGAGGCCGAGCGCGCGTACGCCGCCGCCGCGGATGACTTCGACCGCCGCAAGCTGAAGCCGGACACGCAGCCGCGCGCCGCGGAGGCCGCCGCCTACAGCCGCTTCCAGCTGGCCGAGCTGGAGTTCCAGCGCTTCGACGCGCTGAAGCTCAGCGGCTCCGGCAAGGCGCTGGAGAAGAGCTTCACGAAGAAGACCGAAGCCGTGAAGGCGGTGGACGCCGCGTACGCCAAGGTGCTGCCGTACAAGCAGCTGGAATGGTCGCTGGCGTCGTTCTACCGGCGCGGCTACGCCCTGGAGCGCTTCGCCGTCACGCTGCTGGACGCGCCGGTGCCTCCGGAAGTGAAGCGCCTGGGGGACGACGCGGTGCTGACGTACCAGGACATGCTCACGCAGCGCACCGTGGCGCTGGAGGACCGCGCGGTGGAGAGCTACGCCGCCACGCTCAAGGAGGCGCGCAACAACCGCGTCTCCAACGAGTGGACGCGCCGCACGCTGGAGTCCCTCAACCGCTTCCGCCCCAAGGAGTACCCCGTCCTCAAGGAGGCCCGGGGCGCGCTCGCGTCGGAGGCCGTGTATCCGGATGGCCTGCTGGGCAGCCTCGCCGCGCCTTCCGCGCCCGCGCGTGTCGAACCGGACAAGGCGACCCGGCTCACGGAAGGGGGCACGCCATGAACGCGGGCCGCAAGTTCGCGCTCACCGGGCTCGTGCTCTGGCTGTCCGCCTGCGCCTCCGGGCCGGAGACGCGCAAGGACTCGAAGCTCACCGGACCGGAAGGCGGGCCCGTCACGGCCATCAGCACGTCTCCGAAGCCCGGCGAAGCGAAGTCTGGAGACGCGAAGCCTGGAGACGCGAAGCCCCAGGCGAAGGAACCGGCGCCGGTCGCGAAGTCACTCGCAGGACCGGAGCGGGACTTCACCAGCGCGGTGGAGGTCGCCCGGCGCGGCGAGCTGACCATCGCGGAGGCCGCGCTCAAGGCCCTGCTGGAGAAGTCCCCGAAGCTGGGCCCCGCGTGGACGAACCTGGGCATCGTGCAGGAGCGCCAGGGCCGCTTCCCGGACGCGGAGCGCTCCTACCGTCAGGCGTTGGTGCTGGACGCGGACCAGGAGGCCGCGTGGGACTGCCTGGTGCGGCTGGCGGCGCGCACGGGCCGCGCGGCGTCGCTGGAGGCGGAGCTGCGCGAGGCGCTGACGAAGCAGGACTCGGTGGCGCGGCGCACGGCGCTGGCGCTGAACCTCCTGCTGCAGAAGAAGCACCCCGCCGCCGTCGCCGAGGCCCGCCGCGCGCTCCAGGTCAGCGAGCAGCACGTGCCCGCCATGCAGGTGCTCGCGCAGGTGTACGCCCGCGAGGGCAAGTACGAGCTGGCCTCCATGGTGCTGGGCAACGCGCTCGCCATCGACGCGCAGGACGCGGCCACCCTCAACTCCCTGGGCCTGGTGCATCTAGGCCTCAAGGAGCGCCCCCTGGCGCTGGAGCGCTTCCGCCAGGCCATCGCGCTCCGGCCGGACTTCGCCGAGGCGCGCAACAACCTGGGCACCCTGCTCAACCAGGGCGAGGACTACGCCGGCGCCCGCGTGGAGCTGGAAGCCGCCGTGAAGGCCGCGCCGGACTTCGCCGCCGCCCACCTCAACCTGGGCAACGCGTACCGCGGCGAAGGGGACTTCCCCCGCGCCCTGGCGGAGTACGAGCGCGTGCTCCAACTCCAGCCCGACACGAAGGACGTGTACTTCAACCTGGCCCTGCTCCACCTGGACCTGGAGCCCGCCGGAATGGACGGCCTGGAGCGACTCCAGAAGGCCGCGTCCTTCCTGGAGCAGTACAAGTCCAAGGGCGGCACTGACGAGCGCACCGCGCAGTACCTCAAGGACGCGCAGAAGGGCATCGACCGGGAGACCCGCCGCCGCGAGCGCGAGCGCAAGGAAGGCCTGAAGAAGGCCGCCGAAGCCGCCAAGGCCCCCGAGGCAAACCCGACCCCTGCCT
>NZ_RAWR01000329.1:0-7750 GCF_003986945.1 Corallococcus sp. AB018
CGGGGGTGCCGTCCGGCAGCGCGCCCTCCACCGGCTCGGAGGGCAGGGCCGGCAGGCGGATGATGAACGTGGTGCCTTCGCCCATCTTGCTCTGCACGCTGATGCTGCCGCCGTGGTTCTTCACGATGCGCTGGCAGATGGCGAGCCCCAGGCCCGTGCCCTTCTGCTTCGTCGTGAAGAAGGGCACGAAGATGTGCGTCTGTTGATCCGCCGGGATGCCCGGGCCGTCGTCGGAGACGCGCACCTCCACGAACTCGCCGCCCGCGCTGCGCAGGTCGCCGAAGCGCTCCGGCTTCTCCGTGCGCACCGTGATGCGGCCCGGCTGCGACCCCAGCGCCTGCACCGCGTTTTGCACCAGGTTGATCAGCACCTGCTTGAGCTGCTCCGCGTCGCCTTCCGAGCGCGGCAGGCGCAGGTCCAGCTCCACCGCCAGCTCCGCCGTGGGCGGCATGTCGTTCTGGATGAGCCGCATCGTGCGCGTCACCACCTCGTTGAGGTCGGTGGGCCCGAAGTTCTGCTTCAGCGGGCGCGAGTAGTCCAGGAACGCCGTCACCACGCCGTTGAGGCGGTTGACCTCCTCCACGATGACGTCCAGGAACTCGCCGTCCTCGCCCGTCAGCTTCCGTGGATCCAGGCACTGCGCGGCGCCCTTGATGGCGCCCAGCGGGTTGCGGATTTCATGCGCCAGGCCCGCCGCCATCTCACCCAGCGCCGCCAGGCGGTCCCGCTCGCGGATCTTCTCGTACAGCTTGGAGTTCTCCAGCACCGTCGCCATCCGCTCGGAGACCTCCAGGATGAGCGCGATTTCATCCGACGCGTACGCCTCTGGCACCCGTTCGTCCCACAGGTTCAGGAAGCCGATGACGCGGTCGTTGCCCATCAGCGGCACGCTGATGCCGGCCTTCATCTGGAGCAGCGCGGCGCGCGTGTCGTTGAGCCGCTTCAGCTCGTCGCGGAAGCGCTTGCCCTCCACCGCCTGCACCCGCATCACGGAGATGCGCCGCTCGATGTTCTCCAGCAGCACCGCCTTCTGCCCGCTGGCCACCGCGAAGAGCACGCCACGCGCGGCCGCCGTGTCCAGCAGCGCCACCGGCAGCGGGCCTCGCGAGTCCAGGAGCCGGTAGCCCGGCCGGTCCTCCGCCATCAGGTACACCGACGCGTGCGTCACGCGCCCCGTCTCGTGCAGCGCGTCCAGCACCACGCGCGCCAGTTCGGAGATTTCGATGACGGACGCCATGCGCACGCGCAGGGTGCTCAGCGTTCCCAGCAGCGCGAAGCGCTCGCGGAAGAAGATGCGCACCACCATCTCCTCCACCTTGGTGCGCAGCGGATCCAACAGGATGAGGATGACGAACGCGGCCACCACCGTGTTGAAGACGAAGAGCGACGTGTTCTCGTCCACCCACGCCGTCAGCACCGTGAACACCGACGCCAGGATGACCGCCAGCACCGTCTGCGAGGCGATCTTCCCCAAGAGCTCGTGCAGGTCCATCAGCCGCAGCCGCAACAGCGTCTGCGCGAGGAAGAACAGGTAGAGCGTCGCGAAGACCGGGCCCAGCGTGGGGAACGGGATGTCGTTGCGCGACAGGAAGTCCAGCCCGTTGAACAGCACCGCCGCGCCCGCGCCAATGGCCAGGTACGCCAGCCGGAACTGCTCGATGCGCGACTCCGTCGTGCGCACCCGGTGCACCAGCAAGGACACGGAAGTGAACAGCGTGCCCAGCACCCAGGCGCCCAGCGCCAGCCGGGCCCACCCATTGTCCGCCAGGGGTGTAACGGCGACGGTCAAGCCCAGCACGCCGGACAGGAGGGCGAGCCGCCGGCCGACCTGGTGCGCTCCCTTGCTGACCCCCAGGAACTCGAGGAAGAAGGCGACCGCCGCCCCGGGCACCAGGGAGACGGCGAGCACCGTCGCCCCGAGGGCGATGCGGGACACCCAGGGGTAGTCCTGCGAGGGAAAGATGCTGTGGAAGAAGAGGCTGAGGTAGTACCCAGCGACCGTCAGGGTGAAGACGGAGTAGAGCGTGAGGACCCGGGGTCGTCCGGGGCGCAACAACATGGACACGCCCAGCGCCAGACCGATGATGGAAGCAAGCAGTGCGCTCTGGGTGCGGATATCCATGTGCAGGCGGACAGTCTAACCTCTGTCAGGGGCTGGAAATTTTCCAACCACCCCCAGTTGTCCTCGGGCGTGCCCGAGCGCATCTCCCAGGGTCCCCGAGGCCCCCGCGAATGAAAGTGTCCCTCCAGCATCTCGCCCTCCTCGCCTCCGCGGCGCTGTTGTCCGCGCAGGCTCCCGCCCCCGCCGTCCCCAGCACCACCCCAACGGCTCCGGCCGCCACGGCCACGGCTCCCAGCGACGACACGGATCAGGCCCCCACGACGCGCACGGACAACGCGCCGTCGGAGGCGCAGCTGACGCCGCCGCCGGACGCGGACAAGGCGCCGTTGCCGGTGGGCTACGTGCAGGTGTTCAACCCGGCCTTCCCGGGGATCGTGCCGCCCACGCCGGTGGTGCACCGCGGGCGCCGCTACGGGCTGGAGGACCTGACGCCGTACTTCACCGACGGCAAGAAGCGGGACGCGAAGGACGCGTTCGACAAGGGCCAGTACACCAAGGCGCGCGTGCTGCTGGAGGGTGAAGGGGACAGCCCGCCGGTGCGCTACCTGCGCGCGTTGTCCGCGGTGCGGGCCGGGGACGACAAGTCGGCGGCGACGGAGATGGCGGCGCTCGCCAACGACTACCCGGCGCTGAAGGACCGCTGCCTCACGCACGCGGGCGTGGCGCTGGAGTCCCAGGGCCGGCTGGATGACGCGGCGGCCAGCTTCAAGCAGGTGCCGGAGGGCTCGCGCATGTACGTGGACGCGCGCCTGGGCCTGGCGCGCGTGCTGCGCAAGAAGAGGGACTACGACGGCGCCATGGAGGCGCTGACGCCGCTCACCCAGCGCATGATGACGGGCTGGGGCCGCAACGTGGGCGCGGAGGCGCTCATCGCCACGGCGGACCTGGCGGTGGAGAAGAAGGACAAGGCGGCGGAGAAGGCCGCGCTGTGGAAGCTGTGGGCAGCCCAGCCCCTGTCGCCCATCGTCAAGCAGGTGGAGAAGCGCCTCAAGGGGCAGACGCCGCCCGTGGACGCCAAGGTGGGCCGCGCGGAGGCGCTCATCGAAGCGCACCGCAACAAGCAGGGCATGGCCATCCTGGAGCCGATGCTCAAGACGATGAAGCTGCCGGACACGCTCGCGTGCCGCGCGCACTTCGCGTTCGGCAAGGGGCAGCGCAAGGAGCGCCAGCACACGGCCGCCATCCAGATCCTCACGCCGGTGGTGGAGCAGTGCAAGGATCGCGACCTGCTGGCCCGCGCGCTGTACGTGCTGGGCTCGTCGCGCTCCATCGTGGATCAGCAGCACGGCCCGGACACCTACGAGCGGCTGGCGAAGGAGTTCCCGGACCACTCGTTCGCGGACGACGCGCTCTTCTACGCGGCCGACCTGTACGTGAAGACGAACCGCCCCAAGGAGGCCATGGCGCGGCTGGATGAAGTCGCGCGGCTGTACCCCAAGGGCGACTTCCTGGGCGAGGCGCTCTTCAAGGCCTTCTGGGTGGCGCGCACGTCGAAGGTGGAGGACGGAGGCTTCTCCTTCCTGGACCGCATCGAGGCGCAGTTCGCCACCGCGGACGAGTCCTACGACGTGGAGCGCGCGCAGTACTGGCGGGCTCGCACGCTGGAGGAGCGCGGGAACATCCAGGGCGCCGCGGAGCTGATGGAGAAGCTCGCGGTGGAGCACCCGGCCACGTACTACGGCCTGATGGCGCGCTCGAAGCTGGGCGAGCTGGACCCCAAGCGGCTGGAGGCCGTGTCGTCGTCCATCTTCGACGTGCCGGAGGCCGCCAGCCCCTGGCCGATGTTCGCGGGCCCCATGGGGGATGACCCCCACTTCCGCGCGGGCGTGGAGCTCTTGCGGCTGGGCTTCGCGGACTCCGTGTCGTCGGAGCTGATGCTGGTGAACCGCGCCAACCAGCCGCCGGAGTCCATGCGGCTGCTGGTGATGGTGCTGTCTCAGTCCGGCGACGCGCGGTCGGCGCACGCCATCGCGCGGCTCGCGCTGCGCAAGGACCTGAGCGGGCGCATCACCGCGCAGACGCGTCCGGTGTGGGAGGTGGCCTATCCCAACGCGTTCCGCGACCTGATTGAGAAGCACACCGTGCCGGCGGGCGTGGAGCCGGACCTGCTCCAGGCGCTGATGCGCGAGGAGAGCGCGTTGGACCCCAAGGCCCTGTCCTGGGCCGGCGCGCTGGGCCTCACGCAGCTGATGCCCTCCACGGCGAAGGGCGTGGCGCGCGAGCTCAAGGTAAAGCACTTCACCGTGGACTCGCTGCTCCAGCCGGAGCTGAACATCCGCTTCGGCGCGCACTACCTGGGCGGGCTCATCAAGCAGTTCAAGGGCCACACGCCCTACGCGGTGGGCAGCTACAACGCGGGCTCCGGCGCGGTGAACCGCTGGCGCGCGGCCAGGCCGGACCTGGCGCTGGATGCGTGGGTGGAGGAGATCCCCATCGCGGAGACGCGCGGCTACATCAAGCGCGTGCTGCGCTCCTACAACACCTACCAGCTGCTCTACGGCCGCGTGCCGAAGGTGCCGGTGATGCCTAGTGCATCGCGTTAGTGTGTAATCCTGGCTGAAGCCTGAATTCGAGTTTTCTTTGTGGAGGGGGAAGGGCGGGCCGTGATTTCGTCGGCCGCCATGCTCCCCCTCCGAACGCGAATCGCTCCCCTCGCTGTCGCTGTCGTCACCCTGGTGGCTTTGTGTCTTCCGGCTGAAGCCGAGGCGCAGGACTGGTCGCTGACGAACGCGCAGCGGCAGGCGTTCCTGCGCTACTACGCGCCGGTCATCTTCAAGCGCGCGAACGCGAACGACAACAAGCACGGCTACGACTGGCTGACGAACTTCGACTTCGACCAGGACGGGGACTTCTCCAACAACAAGCTGCACTGGAAGCAGATCAACCAGTACGTGGACGCGTCGCGCGTGGGCCCCAGCGCGTTCGACAAGTGGCGCATCCGGCCGACGCTCTACACGTCACTGATTGAGTACATGGACGGGGGGAAGAACCTCACCCTCGTGTATCACCTGTATCACGCGCTGGATAAGAACGCGGCGGGCAACTGGCAGCTGCACGACTGGGAGCGCGTCGAGTTCCAGGTTCGCAACGTGGTGGGCAACCCGGGCAGCGGCGAGACCGTGGCGTATGCGGTGGTGACGCAGCACAAGCGCAACGTCGTGCGCCGGGCGGGCAGCGGCGACCTCCAGTTCATGCAGACGGGCACGGGCAGCCACCTGCTCATCTGGCAGGCGGAGTGGTCCGACAAGCTGCTGGCGCCGCACGGGCAGGAGTTGCGCTTCGTGACGGATTCGTACTCGTTCTTCGCGGGCCGGATGGCGTCTGGCGGGAAGGCGGAGGCGGACGTGAACAACGACGACGGGCGCAAGAAGCTGCACTTCGTCTTCGTGCCGGAGGACGACGGGGCGGCGGTGACGGCGTTCAACGCACAGCCGGTGCGGTACTCGACGGCGGACGCGCAGGCCAGCCGCTATGACAACGGGTCTTCGGCCAATTGGCCCGCGGTGAAGCGCGTCACGTACGAGCTGCAGGACCTGGCGGACATCCTCCCCACGCACTGGGAGCACGGGGGCTATGCGACGCACTGGCTGCCGGACGCGCCGCAGTTCTTCTACCTGGAGAGCCCGGTGGTGAACGAGGCGGGGCAGGCGGAGGTGAGCGTGGGGATGCAGCGCTTCTTCTCCAAGACGCGCGACGTGGAGGGGCAGGACGACCGCGAGGGCTACCCGTCGAAGAAGTGGTTCTTCGGCACGTTCGAGCTGAACGACAAGGCGTCGGACACGGGCGGCGGCGGGTCCAGCGAGTTCCACGACAAGTCGTGGGCGGGCACGGTGGCGGACTCGCGGGGGCAGACGCGCATGAGCGCCAGCGGCTACCCGGCGTCGGTGAATTCGTACTGGTGGCAGCACGACTACTTCGTGCACTCGGGCGTGACGGACGACACCGACGGGCGAGAGCAGGGCTTCTGGCTGCAGGGCGGGTGGTACCTGCCGCAGAACGGCGGTTTCGACGGACGCTGGGTGCAGCTCTTCGACGACCGGCCGGGCAAGGAGTCGGGCGAGTACTGAATTGGTCCTGATTGCCGAAGGGGGGGCAGAGCGAGAAGCGGCGCTCATGTCCCCCCGTGCAGGAACACTGGAAGAATCTCGGGATCGGAGTGGGACTGGTAGGCTAGAGGGGCAGTCCCACCCCCTCGTTTGCGTGAAGGAAACACGCCATGAGTCAGCCCAGCGCCCCCAGCCCTCAACAGATAGACCTCAACCGCACCGCCGTGGAAATCGCCCCCGAGACCTTCTGGGTCGGGAAGCGCGAGCCCGGCGGCATCTTCTTCGCCAACCCGTACCTGCGCCGCTTTCAGGGCACGGACACCCGGACGAAGAAACCCGCTGAGTTCAACCTCCTCATCGACCCCGGGTCGAGCAGCGACTTCTCCACCATCCACACGAAGGTGGTGTCGCTGATTGGAGGGATGGACCGGCTGTCGGCGCTCTTCATCAACCACCAGGATCCGGACGTGGGCTCGTCCGCGAACATCATCTCGGCGCGCTACTCGCCGCGCGCGAGCATCCTGTGCTCCGAGGACACCTGGCGGCTCATCGTCCACTTCAACCTGCCGCGCAACCGCTTCATCCCGACGGAGAAGTTCTCGCAGGGGTTGAGCGTGCCCACGGGGCACAAGCTGCTGCCGGTGCCGTCGCCGTTCTGCCACTTCCGGGGCGCGGTGATGCTCTACGACCCGCAGACGCGGGTGCTCTTCACGGGCGACCTCTTCGGCGGCCTCACGGACAGCAAGGCGCAGGGCCTGTGGGCGGAGGAGTCCGACTGGACGGGTATCCGGGCGTTCCATCAGATCTACATGCCGGTGAACTCGGCGCTGGTGCGCGCGGTGGCGGCCATCCGGAAGCTCACGCCCGCGGTGGAGATGATCGCCCCGCAGCACGGCCGCGTCATCCGGGGCAAGCTGGTGCAGCAGTTCCTGGAGCGCATGGAGCGCCTCCAGGTGGGCCTGGACATCATCGACGAGGCGCAGGACCGCACGCACCTGCAGGCCTGGAGCGCGGTGATTGACCGGGTGCTGAACCTGGCGCGCGGCTACCTGGGTGATTCGGTGGAGGCCAAGCTCACCGCGAGCGATCAGCTGGCGGACACGGCGAAGTTCAACGGCAAGCAGCTGGAAGTGAGCCGCATGGGCAAGTGGACGCTGGAGCACGTGGTGGAGGTGCTCTGCCAGGGCGAGCCCACGGAGATTTCCGGCCCCATCATGGTGGAGGCCACCATCGCCGCCGCTGAATACAACCTGCCCACGCCCCACCTGGACATCGAAGGCGCAGGCGCGCCGGCCCCCGTCTCGCTGCTGGAGTCGTGAGAGGGGAGGGCGGGTGCATTCCAAGGACCGTGACAGCGGAGGGTTGACCTACCTGGGCCCGGAGGCGTTGAACGCGCGGCCGGGCAACGCCGTGGCAGAGGACGGCTCGGAGCCGACGCTGCCGCAGGTGCGGACGCCCGTGTCTCCGGGCGGCACGTTGATCCAGGGCGCGGTGACGCCGCAGCCCCTGGTGCCCACGAGCCAGGGCCTTGTCCCCGGGCAGGTGGTGGCGGGGCGCTACCGGGTGGAGAAGTGGCTGGGGG
>NZ_RAWR01000032.1:0-56607 GCF_003986945.1 Corallococcus sp. AB018
CTCCTCATGACCGTGGGCGGGGTGCTGTCCATCCTGGGGACCAACAGCAACACCGTGCTCGCCGGGCCGCGCTACCTGTACGCGCTGGCCCAGGACGGCTTTGGCCCCGCCGCGCTCGCCACGCTCCATCCGCGCTACCGCACGCCGACGGTCGCCATCCTCACGCAGACGGCCATCGCCCTGCCCCTGGCGTTCTCCGGCTCGTTCGAGGTGCTCGCCACGCTCTCCGTGGTGGCCCGGCTCGCCACGTACTTCGGCACGGCCCTGGCGGTGCCCGTGCTGCGCCGCAAGCTCCAGGCGCCCCCGAACGCGTTCCGCATCCCGGGTGGGCCCGTGATTCCCCTCGCCGCCGCAGCACTGTGCGTCGTCTTCGCGCTGAGTGCGGAGCGAGAGAACCTCGTCGCCGGGGCCATCGCGCTCGCGGTGGGCTTCGTGCTCTACCGGTTCCAGCGAAAGCCGGACGGAAAGGCGGCGCTCGGATAGCGCGGGATGTCGCTGAAGCCCCCTCATCAGGGCCTTTGCCTTCAGCAGCTGACAGCCCCAAGCCCCCCGGCCCATTCACCGCGTTCGCGGAAATGAAGGGCGCTACGGCTTGCGCTTCGGGGGAGGGACGGCGGCGGCGGCTTCGCGCAACTTGTCCTTCTTGCTCTTGCGCCGGCCCTTCACGCCGCCGTTCGGATCCAGCGGCGGTGCGGCGGACACGGCCGTCTGCGTCGGCTCAAAGCCCGCCACCTGCTCTCGCGCGACGGACAGGTTGTTGCGCTTCTCGATGAGGCGGAAGTGGGCTTCGGTGTCCGCGCTGACGAAGCTGATCGCCACGCCCTGGTCGCCCGCACGCCCCGTGCGGCCGATGCGGTGCACGTAGTCCACGGTCGAACGCGGCAGGTCGTAGTTCACGACCGCGGGCAGGCCCGCGATGTCCAGGCCGCGCGCGGCGACGTCGGTGGCGACGAGGACTCGCACCCGCTTCGCCTTGAAGTCCGCGAGCGCCTGCGTGCGCGCCCCCTGACTGAGGTCTCCGTGCAGCGACGTCGCGGGGATGCCGGCGCGGTTGAGCTTCAGCGCGACATGGTCCGCCGCGTAGCGGCTGGCGACGAACGTGAGGACGTGGGACCACGCGTGGGTTTCCAGCAACTGCCGCAGGAGCATCGTGCGCCGGGGCGCATCCACCTGGATGGCCCGCTGGAGGATGAGGTCCGCGGAGGGCAACTCGCCGTCATCGACGTCGATGCGCGTGGGCTCGTGCAGCAGTCGCTCCGCGAACGTACGCACGGCGGGCGGGAACGTGGCGGAGAACAGCAGGTTCTGGCGGCGCGCGGGCAGGAGCGTGAGCAGGCGGTTGAGCTCGTCAGCGAAGCCCAGGGAAAACAGCCGGTCGGCCTCGTCGAGCACCAGCGTCTCCACCTCCCCCAGCCGGAGCGCGTTCTGATCCACGAGGTCCAGCGCGCGGCCCGGTGTGGCCACGACGACGTCCGCGCCGCCCCGGAGCGCCAGCATCTGCGGGTTCGCGGAGACGCCGCCGACCGCGAGGCAGGTCTTCAGCGGCTTCTTCAGGTGACGGCCATACCGCTGGAGGGAGTCGACGATCTGGGCGGCGAGCTCCCGCGTGGGGACCAGGATGAAGGCCCGCACCGGCCGGACCGTCCCACCCGGCCGGGCGCGCAAGGCCTCCAGGAGGGGCAGCAGGAACGCCGCGGTCTTCCCCGAGCCCGTCTTCGCCGAAGCCTGGACGTCGCCGCCGCGCAGCACCACGGGGATGGCCGCGCGCTGCACCGGCGTGGGTTCGTCGTATCCAAGTTCGGCCACGGCGCGGACGAGCGCGTCCGACAGGCCAAGTGAAGCGAAGGTCATGGGAAGAGAACCCTGGGTAGCACGACGCGTCGAACCCTATCCTACCTGGCGCGGGGGGCGGCGGCTTCACGCGCGGCGGGGCCACGATGGCCTTGGGTGGCGTGATCCATCAGAGGTTGCTTTCCTCGGTGTCCGGATCCAGGCGCACGAGGTACGGCGGGACGGTCCACTTCAGGGCCTGGTCCAGGTTGCCCGCCCTTGCGCTTCCGAGGAGCAGGATGGGGGCGAGCCCCATTCCCGTGATGAAGTCCCCGGTGCCGTCGGTGCGCCGTCGGTACTCGGCGATGGCGTCCTTGAGGTGGGTGGTGCCACCGCGCGAGGCGATCAACGCGTTCAACATGCCCGCGGCGTTCACGCCCTTGGTCACCGCCGCCCTCAGCGCATCCCTGTACTCGTCGTACTCCTCTTGCGTGAGCACGCTCTGCTGACGGATCCGCTTGAGGTAGCGGAGCTTCGGAATCAACGCGTCGCGCTGGTCACGCAGCAGGCTGCCCATGAGCGGGACCTGTCCGGCCGGGTCGTTGTGGAAATACTGCTGCGTCAGGTCCATGTCGCCCAGCGAGATGTCGACATCCATGTGGATGCCCCCGACGAAGTAGAGATAGAGCAGTCGCGCCAGGTCCGAGAAGTATTTGACGTCATCCCAGATGCCAGCCAGCGCGGATTTGCCGGCCCGGCTCGCCAGCTCCGTCAACCAGCCACCGCTGTCGAGCCGCTCGATGGCGAGGACCCGAAAGCCCGCCTGCTCCAGCCTGCGCCGTTGGGTGGCGCGCAGGGGCCGCTTGTCCTGGGGCGCTTGAGGGCGCTTGGAGAAGATGAAGACGCCCTTCGTCTTCGCGATCGCCCCTTCGAGGTGCGAGTCCAGCACCCGCTCGACCTCGTCGGAATACCAGAGGTGACACGTCCAGCCCGCCCGCTTCGCCCGGATCCCATCGGCGATCAGCTCTTCGACCACCGCGGGACTCATGGGTCCGCCGGTCCAGAAACGATGGATGTTCTTCGGGATGGCGTGCGTCGTCCCCATCGGGGAGCCGAGGATCCCCGAGATGATCAGCGCCTCCTGGGCCTGACTGGGATGCAGGTGCACCTGCCCGGTGGTCGAAGCACGGGGCATGGCGAAGAGGCCTCGAGGGACCTCCAACAAGGGCGCGGGCGTGAGGCTCGCGGACGGGCGGGACCTCCGGATATCGAACAGCCGAACGGGAGTCTCACCCACGCTCGGCCCCTGGGGACCGTGCTCCGCGCAGATGCCGAGCGAGCAGAAACGACACGTGTCGCGAACCCACTCACCGATCAGCGCTCCACTTCGATGCGCCGGGTCGTGGCAGATCCCCAGATCACAGAATGCACACATGGCCTGCGTCCTCGAAGGGTGAACGAGCGTCGAAAGCGCGCAGTCTGTCCGCAGGCACGTGTCACGGGAATGGGTGCACCGAGACCTCCTGCCCCTGCCTCCGTTTTGACACGGGCACGGCAGGCGGCCGGTGGAGCACCCTGCCCGTGCGCTGTCGCCCGCGCGTCCCGTGCCCATGCATTGAGCACGGTCATGCCTCCCCCTCCCTTGCCTCCGAACCTCGAGTCGCGCCGTCCCCAGATGTTCCCCGTCCTGGACGCCCGGGACATCGAGCGCATGCAGCGCTTCGGTGAGGTCCGGCACTTTCGTGATGGGGAGTGCCTCTTCGCGGCCGGGCAACCGAGCCCTGGGATGCTCGTGCTCGCCCAGGGCCGAGTGGCCCTCTCCCGGCGCGATGGCCTGGGACACTCGATTCCCATCGTGGAGGAGGGCCCGGGCCAGTTCCTCGGTGAAGTGGCCCAGCTCTCCGGACGCCCCTCGCTTGTCGACGCTCACGCGGTAGGGGAAGTGGAGGCGCTGGTCATTCCCCCGCACCGGCTGCGTGCGCTGCTCGTGGCGGAGGCGGACCTCGGCGAGCGCATCATGCGCGCCCTCATCTTGCGCCGCGTGGGCCTGCTCGAGACAGGCGCCGGAGGGCCCGTCCTGGTGGGCCCTCCCGAGGGCGCGGGCAGGGTTCGTCTGGAGGGCTTCCTCTCGCGCAATGGCCACCCGTATCTCGCGATGGACCCGGCGCGGGGCGCGGAGGCGGCTTCGCTGTTCGAGCGCTACTCGCCACACGCGGAGGAACTCCCGCTCGTGGTGTGTCCGGATGGCTCGGTCCTGAAGAATCCCTCCGAGAGCACCCTTGCCCGAGCGCTCGGCCTGCTGCCGGAGGGGGCCTTCGAGACGCACTATGACGTCGCCGTGGTGGGCGCGGGGCCCGCGGGGCTCGCCACCGCCGTGTACGCGGCCTCCGAGGGGCTGCGAGTGCTCGTCCTGGATCAGCGGGCCTTCGGAGGGCAGGCGGGCGCGAGCGCGCGCATCGAGAACTATCTGGGGTTCCCCACGGGCATCACCGGCCAGGCGCTCACCGCGCGCGCCTACGTGCAGGCGCAGAAGTTCGGCGTGGAGATGGCCATCCCAGCAGAGGTCGCCTCCCTGCGCTGCGCCGCCCCTGGCGCGCCGCTCACGCTCGCTCTGACCGACGGGCGCAAGGTGCGCACGCGGACCGTGGTGGTTGCCAGTGGCGCGCGCTACCGCCGTCCCGCGCTCGCGAACCTCGGCCAGTTCGAGGGCCGTGGGGTCTTCTACTGGGCCAGCCCCATCGAGGCGCGCATGTGCGCCGACGAGGAGGTCATGCTCGTCGGCGGTGGCAACTCCGCGGGCCAGGCGGCCGTGTTCCTCGCGGGCCACGCGCGTCGGGTCCGCGTGCTCGTGCGTGGCCGGGAGCTCGCGGCGAGCATGTCCAGCTACCTCGTCGAGCGCCTGGCCGCGTCCCCTCGCATCGAGCTGGTGATGGAGACGGAGGTGGTGGAGCTGGCGGGCTCGGACGAGCGCGGCCTGCGGCGCGTGCGCTGGCGGCACCGACCCAGCGGGCGGGAGGAAGCGGACGACGTGCGTCACCTCTTCCTCTTCATCGGGGCGGATCCGGCCACGGAGTGGCTCACGGGCTGCGGTGTGGCACTGGACGCGAAGGGATTCGTGTGCACGGGCGCGGTGCTCGGAGAGGAGCCGCTCCAGGCGGAAGCCTGGGAGGCCGCCGGGCGGGCGCCGTTGGGCTTCGAGACGAGCCTGCCAGGAGTGTTCGCCATCGGCGATGCGCGCTCGGACTCCGTCAAGCGGGTGGGCGCGGCGATTGGAGAGGGTGCGGCCGTGGTGGCGCAGCTGCATGCCTGCCTGGCCTCCGCCGCCACGCGCGTTGCGACAGCCCCCCTCACATCCCCATGTTCGACACCATGAGGCCATCGGTCGGAGGCCCCAACACGGAGCGCGAGCCATGAAGAAGGCATGTCCCCACCTGGAAGACACCCAGCACCACCGGACGGCTCCCGTCCACCCCAGCGGCCACGGATGCATGGAGTGCCTGAAGGACGGAGGGGACTGGGTCCATCTCCGGATGTGCCTGACCTGTGGGCACGTGGGCTGCTGCGACGACTCGCCGTCACGCCACGCGACCCAGCACTTCCACGCCAGCGCCCATCCGGTCATCAAATCCTTCGAGCCTGGAGAGAACTGGGCCTGGTGCTTCGTGGACGAGCAGTTCCTCGACCGGATCCCCACCTTCCCAGGCGAGTCACCGCCGGTGCACTACTCAGCCCCCATGAGCGCGCCCTAGGGGGTGTCCCTAATTAAGCCAAAGCATCATGCAGGCCAGGTGGAGGACCGCCAGGTAGTTGGTGGCGGTCTTCTCGTAGCGGGTGGCCACGGCGCGGAAGCGCTTGAGGCGGTGGAACATGCACTCCACCTGGATGCGCAGCCGGTAGAGGGCGCGACTGTTGCGGCGCCGGTGGTGCTTGCGCGTTGGATTCATCGCGATGACGGGCCTCATTCCGCGCTCCCGGACGGCCTGCACGAGGTGGTCGGCGTCATAGCCGGCGTCGGCGATGAGCGCCTTGCCGTGCGCATACTGAATGAGGTGCTCGGCTTCAGTGACGTCGCCGCGCTGCCCAGGCGTCAGCGTCACTTCGAGCGGTTGGCCCTGGGTGGTGCACAGGGCGTGGACCTTGGAAGAAAAGCCTCCTCGAGAACGGCCCAGAGCATTGCATCGGCCCCCCCTTTTGCGCCTGAGGCGTCCTGATGCGCCCGGATGATGGTGGCGTCCAGCAGCGAGCCGACATCATCCACTTGCAACTGCAGCGCCTTGAAGAGCCCCTCCCATACTCCTCGGGTCGCCCAGCGCCCGAAGCGGTTGTAGACCGTCTTCCAGGGCCCGTAACGCTCTGGCAAGTCACGCCAGGGTGCGCCCGTCTTCACCCGCCAGAGCACTGCATTGACGAACTGCCGGTCACCTTTCTTGGTGCGCGGCCCTCGTCGGGCAGGGATGAGTGGCTCAAGCTGCTTCCACTGCTCGTCCGTCAGCTCATGTCGGTGCACTCACCAGGGGTGCTCAGCTCTTCCTTTCCCTGCAAGCTCAACCCTGCCCACGGGGCTGGCGGCCGCTCGGCCTCCAGCACCTTTCTTCAGATAATTAGGGACACCCCCTAGGGCGTGTCCGCAAATTAGAGCCAGAGGCGGATGGAGGCGATATGGACCATCGCCAGGTAGTTGGCGGCGCGCTTCTCATAGCGCGTCGCCACCCGCCGGTTCTGCTTCAAGCGATTGAAGAGACACTCCACCCGGCAGCGTTTGCGGTAGGCCGCGCGCCGGAAGGTGCGCTGCCGGGGCTGGTCCGAGCGAGTGGGGATGATGGCGTGCACCCCATGTTCGCGGCACCAGGCGCGGAGGCTGGGGTAGCTGTAGCCTTTGTCCGCCGCGAGGGCGTCGGGCAAGCGGCGTGGCGCCCCCGGTGAGTGCGCGCGCGGCACGCTGCCACCCGCCATCAGCGCCTTGAAGGCCTGCGTCTCATGGCGTTGGCCTGCCGTCAGCTCGAAGACGAGCGGCCGCCCCTGGCCCTCCGCCCGGACATGCAGCTTGGTCGAGAAGCCTCCCTGGCTGCGACCCAGCGCTTCAGCCTCCCCCCTTTTACCGGCGTGCCGCGTGCGCCGGCTGCGTGCTGGTGGGCGCGGATGACGCTGGCGTCCAGGAAGTGCAGCGTCCAGTCCAGGTGCTCATCCTCGTGCGCTTCGGCCTGCAACTGCCGCAGCACCCGCGCCCAGATGCCTGCCTCCTGCCAGCGGTAGAATCGGCTGCTGAGCGTCTTCCAACTGCCGAACTGCTCCCGAGGCACGTCGCGCCAGGGCGCTCCGGTGCGCAGCACCCAGAGGATTCCGTCGAGCACTTCGCGGTGGTCCTTGTTCGGTCGGCCCCGCGCGGGTTTCTGGGGCGGCAGCAGTCCTGCCAGCCGCTCCCATTGGGCGTCCGTCAGCTCTCCTCGGCTCATGCCCTCCTAACACCCGGCTCCACTCGAACTATTTGCGGACACGTCCTAGGCACCTCCCTCATCGCGCCACAGGTTGGGCCGGCTCGCGAACAGCTCCGTCAACCAGTCGATGAAGACCCGCGCTCCGGCGCCCAGCTGACGTGTAGGTGGGTAGACCAGGAAGAGGGGCCGGGGTTCGGGCCGCCAGCCGTCCAGCACCCGCACCAGCTCTCCTGACGCGAGGTATGGCTCCAACACGAAACGCGGAGCGAACATGACGCCCAGGCCGGCGAGTCCCGCGGCCAGGTACGCATTGGTTTCGTTGAGCGTGAGCAGGCTTCGACCCTGGACCTCCAGCCGCTCGCCCTCGCGAACGAAGACGAGGGGAAGCTCCTTGCCGCTCAGCGACGAGAAGTAGCTGACCACCGCGTGCACCGGGCCCGCCAGCTCCTGCGGGTGGAGGGGCGCGCCGTGGCGCTCCAGGTAGCGGGGGGATGCGCACAGCCAATAGCAGAGGTCGCCCAGGTGTCGTGCCACCAGGGACTCGTCCTTCACCGGTCCTCCGCGAATGGCGCAGTCGACGTTGTCCGCGAGGAGGTCCACGACGCGATCGCTCACGCCCAGCTCGATGTGAATCTGGGGGTAGCGCGCGTAGAACGACGGCAGCGCGGGGATGAGCAGCAGCCGGGAGATCGTCCCACTCGACTCCACCCGCAGGCGCCCCCGGGGACCGCGCCGTGACTGGGACAGCGTGGCTTCGAGTTCCCGCACCTCGCCCAACAGGCGCAGGGCCTGCTGGTAGTAGGTCATGCCTTCCGGGGTGACCGTCACGCGGCGCGTGGTGCGGTGCAGCAGCTTCACGCGCAGGTGCGCCTCCAGCTGTTGGATCAGCCGGGTCACCGCCGCCTTCGGGCGGCCCAACGCGTCGGCTGCCTTGGTGAAGGTGCCGGTCTCCACCACGCGGACGAAGGCTTCCATCGCCGTGAACGTGTCCATCTTCCACCTCCCGCTCCGGATTGTTTCAGCGGTGAAACGCAGTGTGCGAAGTGCTCCCGTTTATCCCAGCGGAGGCGGGGCGTATCTCATCGCGCATGACAACTCCCCTTGCTCGCGGTGCCTTCCTCGCTGTCTCTCGCGCCCTCACCCTGCTGGTGCTGAGTGGTGCTCCCCTGCTTCCGTCCGCCGTCCACGCCGCCGCGCCCCAGGTCCGGACCCAGGCCCCCGGGTTCCATCGGATGATGCTCGGCGACTTCGAGGTCACCGCGCTGTCCGACGGCACCGTTCCCCAGACCGTGAGAGAGGTGGCGACGGGCACGACGCCAGGGCGGGTGAAGGAGCTGCTCTCGCGCGACCACCTGGAGGATCCGGTCGAGTTGTCCATCAACGCCTTCCTCATCAACACCGGCACCACGTTGGTGCTCGTGGAGACGGGCGTGGGGAGCTTCTTCGGCCCTGGCGTGGGAGGCCAGCTCCAGCAAAGCCTCCAGGCGGCGGGCTACCGCCCTGAGCAGATTGACGTGGTGTTGCTGACGCACATCCATTCCGACCATTCGGGTGGGCTCATGTCCAAGACGAGCCGGGCGTTCCCCAACGCCATCCTCCGGGCGCACGCGCGAGAGGTGGGCTTCTGGCTGGGTCGCGATGACCGGGCGAAGGGAGCGGTGGACCCGAAGTTCTTCGAGGAGGCACGGGCGATGGTGGGGCCGTACCAGGACGCGGGGAAGCTGAAGACGTTCGGAGATGGGGACGCCATCGTTCCAGGCATCCGGGCCATCCCCACCCCGGGACATACGCCGGGGCACAGCGGCTACGTCGTGGAGAGCCGTGGAGCGCGGTTGCTCCTGGGGGGCGACCTGATGCACTTCGGCTCGGTGCAGTTGCGCGAGCCTTCGGTGACGGTCTCCTACGACGTCGATGAGCGCGCAGCCGCGGCACAGAGGGCGCGTGCGTTCACGGAAGCGGCGAAGCGCGGCGATCTGATCGGCCTGGCGCACATGCCCTTTCCGGGTCTGGGCCGGCTGAGTGCGGAGGGCAAGGGCTACCGGTGGATCCCGCTCAACTACAGCTCCGGCCAGCGCTGGGAGGGCGCGAAGGTCAGTGCGGAGTGAGCGGGTTCCGTAACGAGGCAAGGACAAGCCCAGCCACCCGCTGGGGTGACTGGGCTTGTCCGGTGGAATCCATGCCACGGCGTGATGAGGGGGACGCTACTTGCGCTGGAGCAGGGTCCTGATGGCGCTCAGGATCTTGTACTGCCGGAGGTTCAGCTTGGCCAGCCAGCCTTCCACCGGGTTGGGCGTGGGCGGCTCCTCCAGCGGGTGCTCGGCGCGCGGGTTCGTCAGGCAAAGGAACTCGCAGATTTGAAGCAGGTCCTCGGGAGTGAAGCCGCTCTCGTATTTCGAGACATCGGACGGCTTGGTCATTTTCTCCTTCAGCTCCTGCGTGAGCCTCGTGAGCTCTTGCTGCGTATCCAACTGGAAGGTGGCCCTTCTCGAATCCATGGCGTGCATGCTGTTGAAGGTTTCGGTTTGCCGGGCCTGGAATTGCTGGAGCTGTTCGGAGAACCTGGGTTTGTTGCGTGAGGCCGTATTGGGGAAGCCGTTGTTGCGGGCCGTGATGTAGGGAGGCATGGAGGCCTGGCTGACGCCCACCTTCAGCTTCCGGTCGTAATGGATGTACTTCCCCACGCGCGTCGGCGGCTCGATGAGGAGGATGCGCTCATAGCCGATGCCGGTCTCGTGCCAGGCCACCATGCGCTCGCCGCCGTAGCTGCGGTCCTCCTCCATGTACCGCACGAAGTAGCCGAGCAACGCCAGCGCCTCCATGTTTCCGCTCCGCATCCCCAGGTGCCGGACGTCGCACACGCGATGAAGCAGCTCGTAGAGCTGGTATTGCGCCACGCGCTTCCCGCCGGAGAGCTCCTTCCAGGCAGGCTCCGTCCAGAACTCGGTCAGGTCGAAGCAGCGCGGCTCCCCGTAGTAGGACTCCAGGCTGCGGCAGATATCACCGTATTGATACTTGCGGCTGAACGTGTCCTTGACGCCTTCATGCAGGATGGGTTTGTCGCCCGCGATGATGACGCAAAAGCCCAGCTCCGCGGCCAGCCACGCCATCTGCGCCATTCCCTTGAAGCTCGTGTCGTGCTCGGGGTGGTACTCCCCCTTCTTCCCGGTGAAGCGGCTCCAGAGGATCAGCACCCTGCGCTTCTTCAGGGAGTCGAGCGAGCCCACCCGGCGGTGCAGGAAGTCGAGGATGGCGCCCTGCTTGCGGAGCTTCTCGACGGCAAACCCCCGGCGGATGGTGTCGCGGTTGTCCGATTCGGAGCTGTTCGTTCCTCCTTCCTTCTGGAACCGGTCGCTCAGGAAGTAGGTGCCCATGTTGTAGGGCGCGAGCCAGCAGAAGAGCCGCTGGCTCCTCATGAGCTCATAGCCGCTGTTGCTGAAGGCCGTCCGGTCGAAGCATCCCCTGGCGGTCTCGGCGAGCCGGACCCGCTCCCTGCCCAGCAGCTCGCTGAAGAAGCTGTACATCCCCGCGCTGTGGTCCTGCTCCGGCTTGTCGTCCTTGAAGTGGACGACGACGTTCATGTTCCGCTTGAGGAGCGCGCTGGCCCCGATGCCGAACATGTCGCCGCTGGCGTGTCCTCCAATGACGCACGTCACCGGCAGTTGGGCCCAGATGGTGTGCTGGACGTCCTGGATGAACCGGTAGTAGCCCTCGATCGCCCGGAACCGCAGGTCCGAGTCCTCTTCGAACTGCGCCAGCATCCGGGACAGGAACGAATCGGTGTCGTGCTCCTCGAGCTTGAGCTCGAAGATGCGGAGCAGGTCGCGCACGAAGTCGCTCGCGATCTGGCGGCGCGCATCTCTCCGGGTGCCCCAGGACTCCAGCTCGGCCCACCACTCCATCTGGTCCAGGCTGTTGCCATCCATGATGTCCGTCAGCCAGAGGTCCACCAGGGTTCCCAGCAGTGTGTTGGTGCAGAGGTCCTCGTCCTCGGCGGCCTGGCGGATGATCCTGAAAGCTGCGCCCGGAACGACTGCTTCGAAACGACGTCCTCGCCCCATGCCTCTTCCATGTCTCACCTCGTTCCTAGTGTCGGCTCCGCCGCGCGGTGGTCGCGGTCCAGGCAGAGCATCGTCGCTGCTTCCCTTCGCCCGTTCCCGAGAGGAAGATCGCAATCCAGGGTGGGCCGGAAGCCGCGGCCCTTCAGGAGTCGGAGCGCCCGCTCATTGTCGTGCTGACAGCGAGCGTACAGCCTGCTCAGCTCCAGGCCCTCAAAGGCCCGGCGCACGGCCTCCTCGACCGCCGCCCGTCCGTAGCCCCGGCTCCACCAAGCGCGGTCGATGAAGAAGGCGAGCTCGGCGTGGCGCCGTGACGCCTCGACATGGAACAGGCTGCACACGCCCAGCAGTTGTTCGGAGTCCTCCGGGTGGACCGCGAACGAATGGGCTGTCCCGGCCCGGTGGGCCCGCGAGCGGACCTCGATGAAGTGGCTGCCGAAGTTCTCCGGCGCTGGCATCGGGAGGCCCGCGGGAAACGCGACCTCCGGGTCGCTGACCAGTCGCTGAAGGTCTTCGGCGTGGCGCTGCGTGAGCAGCACGAGCCGCACAAGGGGGGCATGGGCGGGCATTACGGAGGGCGCGGAGAATACCGGAGGTGGCGCTGCCGCATCCATCCGAAGCCAGCTCCAGCCCCCCGGATTGCTCCCTTCCCCGCCGCTTCCTAGGATTTCGACCTTCGCCGCCTCCCCTCTTCTCAAGGAACCCCGCCATGCATTACACGCGCAGGAACATCTCCGAGTTGCTCGAGACCGTGCAGGGCAGCCCTGACGTCATGGGCTTCTGGACGTCAAACTTCGCCGGCTCCGCCTTCACCCTGGTCCCCTCCCCCGGAGGCATGATCTGGCAGGACATCTACGCGCCCAGCCGCCAGATCTGCGAGGACGGCATCCCGTACGGCACCGAGGACGGCATGAACAATCACTGCGGCGGCACCGGCTACTGACGTTGAAGTACACCGGCCCGGCCCAGCTCCGGGAGTGCACCAGCATCACCCCGTGGAAGCGCCGCAGGGAGCCGCCCGTGGGCTCTCATCGAAGGAACCTGTCCTTCTCCCAGCGAGCCTCCCTCGCCTAGCCTCGTCCAGATGCGATGCGGATCCCATCGGTGGGCTGCTTTCGGCCCTCACCTGACCATTGAGCATGACGTACCTCGCTTCGTGAGAGAGGCGTGCAGGGTTGCGCTGGTCGCGGCCCTCTCCTTCCCCGTCGTTGCTCTCCTCGTGCCCTCCCTCTGGAACGCATGGCAGGCATGGGCCATGGCGCTCCTCGCCTGCGGGTGGGCCGCCCACCAACTGACGTCCGACTGGAAGGTGCTGCTCAACAAGGAAACACAGCTCTTGAAGCTGCGGTCCGGTGTCGGCGTGTTCTTCTCCGCGAACACGCATCCGCTCGAGTCTTTTACGTCCGTGGCCCTCTTTCCCCGCGGCAAGGCGGCTGGGGGAGGCTCCAGCGACTGGGGATTCTACTCGGTGGAGTTGAAGTCCCCGACACGAACCGTGGCGGTGTCGGGGAGTAACGACCGGGAAGAGGCGCTGGAGCTCGCCCAAGCCCTCTCTCGTTTCCTGGGCGTTGATTTGAGTGTGGACGGCGGACATGCGCGCCCCGCGGACGCCCGTCTCGAAGCAGCGCCACTTGAACGCGAGCAGGCGCTACCGTCACTCCCCCCAGGCAGTCGTATCCGGGTCCGGCAGAGTGCGCAGGGTCTGGTGTTGCAGCTGCCAGGCTGCGGCTGGAGGCCCCTGTTCGTAGTGAAGGCGGGCATCGCGCTTGTCATCGCGGTAGGTGGGCCCACCGTCTTCGGGCTGGCCTGGGTGCGCACGTACGGCCTCCGACAACTCACCTCCGCGGAGCCGCTGATGGCCCTCGCCGTCTTCCTTTGCCTGGGAGGACTCCTTTTGTGGAGTGTCATTCGGGAGGTCAATATGGGTTGGTCTCTCGCCGCGTCCTCACGGGGGATTGAGCATTCACGCACCGGGGGCGGGAAGCCGCGAGAAGCCACACGACTCCCAGCGTCGCAAATCGAGGACATCGACCTGCGTGAGACGGAGGAAAAGCTCTTCCGGAGCTTGACCGTCGTCATCGAGCACAAGAAGGGCTTCGTGCGGATGGGGGCGGGGCTGTCCCGAGAAGAACTCGAATGGACGGAAACCATGCTGCGCCGAGCGCTGGCGACCCGCCGGGGGCCGCGCGACGATGGCGACTCCACTCTCTTGCTGTAGTCCGCTTCATCGGCCTGCGGGACGCCCGCAACGTGGACGTTGATTTCTCAGACGAAGTCAGGGGGCCGAGATAGGCCTGCCCCCAGGGGCCGGATGGGCCAGAGCCCATCCGGCCCCGTTGAGGCTCAGGGCGAGCGGAACCAGCTCGCCGTGAAGCTCCCGGAGACTTCCGTGAAGGAATCGGGCCCCGTCATCGTGATGGTCGTAGGAGTCGGCAGAGGATACGGCGCAGGACTTGCGCAGACTCCTGACCCACGGTGGTTGCGCGTCCCAGTGTAGGTCCCGGCAGTGGAGCCCGGGGTCAGTCCCGAGAACTTCACATCACTCGTCCGCCAGCAGCCATCTCCGTTGTTCGACATGATTCCGGAGCCACTGCTGTCAATGGTGAAGCAGCCAGGCCAGCTCGCGTGGCACCACTTCCCCACCAACGGATCCGTCGAGGAGAGGACGGCCGCCTTCTGGGCCGACAGGTCCGTCTGCTCATCCATGGCGCCGCCACAGGCCGTGAGGCAGAGGACTGCGAGGGCCGCGAGCGTTGCTTGTCTATTCATCGGGTGTCTTTCCTTGGAAGATCGGTTTGAGGTAATTGCCATTCTTCAAGGCCCCACAATAAATGGCAAGCAATATGGGTGGCCCTGCGGGTCTGGCCTCTGGTGCAAGGGCATGCCGGCCTGGGGTGCGGGCACACCCAGGGATTGGCGAAGATGCCGCGGAACCTCAAGGAGGGGCTCCCACGGGCTTCCGTGGAGGTGCTCCTGAAGAGTGGCCGCGTAAGGCGCCGCCGTGATCCCGGCCGCGGGCCCGCCCCAGCCGAGGACCTGCGAAGGCACGGCGTGTCGCCCCACCATGCGTCGTTGCCGCGGGGGGCGTCACATACACAACAGCAATCCAAACACCGCCAACAAACGTTTCCGCCTCCAACAAAACCCATCCACACTTTTCCGCCTTTTCCCCAATGGTTTACTCAAAATTCGGAATTATCATCCGCTCACCCACTCCACACTCGGAGGTAGCGCCATGATGAGCCGTATGAAGTGGTTGGTCGCGCTTGGCAGTCTGATGTTCGCGGCGGGCTGCGGGCCCTTGGAATCCGAGCAACCCCTCGACACAGCACCGTCCAGTGAGATGCAGGCCGAGGAAGCGCCCGGCATGAATGACACCCACGCAGCCGCTGTCACCTGCCCGCAGAAGTGTCAGAACCAACGCAACAAATGCATCTCTGAGTGCTCCCCCACCAGCTCGGCATGTATGCAGGGTTGTCGCAATCGCTACGAGATCTGCATCCTCAATTGCTGAGTCCTGCTACCGCCTCTTCCCTGGCCGGATGGCGAGCGCTCATCCGGCCCTGGGGCGGTTCAGTGCAAGCAGCCCCCGCTCGACGTGAAGCGGCAGGAGACGTAGGAGTGGACAGAGCGCGCCAGGGGGGCATCAGACCCGTTGCGTGCCTCGGATCGCCTGCTATAACGCCCGCGACCTTTCGACCCCGTAGCTCAGTTGGATAGAGCGGCGGTTTCCTAAACCGCAGGCCACAGGTTCGATTCCTGTCGGGGTCATCGCCCTGCTTGCCAACCTCTTGGAAGCAGGGCGTTTTTTTGCGCTGAGGCGCCCGCTCAGGGCCGCGACTCGCCGGCCAGCGCCGCGCGGTGGATGGCCACCCAGAAGTCGGCGGCCCGCCGGGCCCCTTCGAGCAGCGGCTCCGGGTGCCCGGCCCCCAGCGCCGCGCAGAGCGCCTGGGCCCGCGCGCCGTGCTCCAGGTCCACGTCGAGGTGGACGAGGATGAAGCGCGCCTTCGTCCGCTCCAGCCCGAGCCGCCCCAGTCCCTGGCGGGCCTCGCCTCCCAGGTGCCGCGCCACGCCCTCCAGCACGCGCAGCGCGCCCAGGAAGGCGAGCTGCCGCTCCGGCCCGATTCCCTCCCAGAAGGCGTGGAAGTCGGCCACCTCGCGAGGCGTGTCGGACGAGGGCTCGCGCCCGAAGGCCGCGAGGTCCGCCTTGGCCAGCAGGTAGTGCGACTGCTCGTCCCCCGCCAGCTCCGCGAAAAAGGCCTTCAGCTCGGGGAGCGTCGCGCGCTCGGCCGCGAGCCGCAGCCGGTCTCCGCTGCGCCGCGTGTAGTGGTACATCATGTCGAGGAACGCCACGTAGCGCTCTGGCGTCACCGCCGGCAGCCAGCTCGCGACCTGCCGCGCCATCCCGACGGCGAGCGCCTCCAACTGCTCATCAATCGACGACATCCTCAGTCCCTCCGGTCCGAAAGCAGCGCGCCCAACGTCCGCCGGGCATGCGCGAGGTGCGGCGCCGCCCGCTGGGGGGGCAGCTCGTCCAGGCGCACCACGCCCGCGTCGAGGAACCCCTCCCCACCGAGTCCCCGTCCACAGGCGGTGGGCACCGCGCGCAAATCCACCGGCTGGAGCACGCCCCGCGCGTCCCGGGCGAGCGCGAGCTTCAGCACGGCCCCCGTCTGGCACGCCAGCGTGGGCATGATGCTCAGGAAGTTGCCCAGCGAGTACGCGATGAGCCCCATCCGCTCGGGCCCGCCCCGGCGCACCTGCGTGGGGCAGGTGGCGTCCGCGCCGTCGATGGACACCCACTCCACCGGCTGGAGGACATGCGGCGAGGAGCCCAGGAGGAGGTCCGCCCCACGCTCGATGAGCCGGCAGGCGTGCTCGCGCTGGAGGGCCTCGGGCCAGTACTCGTACTCAAAGCCCCAGTGCGGCATCAGCACCACCAGGTCCGGCCCCACCGCGCGAGCGGCGTCGATGAGCGCGCCCAGCCGCTCCCAGTCCGGCGCGTGGAGAGGGCTGCCCAGCCGCGTCACCGGCACCCCGTCGGGCGGCGCCCCCACGAGGTGGTTGATGTCATACGTCACGGCGGCGATGCCCATCCGCACCCCGTCCACCTCCAGGGCGGCCACCGCGTCCTCCGGCCGGGGGCCTCCCACGCAGCGGTGCTGGGAGGAGGCCAGCACCGTCCCCCGGGTCCGCTCCAGCCCTTCGGCGCCCTGGTCGAGCGCGTGGTTGTTGCAGAGGGAGAAGACGCGGTGGCGCGCCGTGCCTTCCCAGGCCGCGAGGTAGTCCGGCGGGGCGTTGTAGTGGAGCGTCTCGTAGACGCGCCGGGGCACGGGCCGCGCCGGGTCCACCGGCGTCTCCAGGTTGGCGAAGGCCACCGCGTCCCCCGCCATCACCTCACGGACGCCGGGAGAGAGGGCGCGGTGGAAGCCGCTGCGAATCCACATCATGTCGCCCACGGCGCTCAGCCGGAGCTCCGGCGCGCCCGCGTGCCGCCAGCTCCCCGAGGCGAGGTGCCGGGCGACTCGCGCGAAGTGCTCCCCGGTTTCGGCCGAGCGCGGCTCCGGCAGGTGCAGGAGGCTCTTGGTGATGTAGCGCAGGTTGAGGTCCCACCGGGACAGCGGCCAGCGGCCGTCCTCGTAGCGGATGTCCGCGTACAGCCGGCGCAGGGCGTTCATGGGCGCTTTCGCTCCAGGGTGACGAGTCGCACGTCCTCCTCCACCACCATGGGGCCGGCCAGGAGGGCCCGCCACATGACGTGGAGGTAGCTGTCGAAGACGGGGGCCCCGCGCGCGAGCAGCTCGGCGCGCAGGCGCGCGTGCAGCCGCGCGAGGTTGTAGCCGGGCACCCGCGGGTAGAGGTGGTGGTCCAGGTGGTGGTTGAGGCCGTTCCACAGGAAGGTGACGAGCCGGGTGCTGCGCACCGTCGTCGCGGTGTGGAAGCGGTCGCCGCGCCAGACGTTGGCGTGGTGGTCGGAGATGGACTTGAGCCCGTTGAGGGGGCTGGCGAAGAGCACCGGCAGCAGCCAGCACTCCACCGCGCCCCCGAGGAGCCCGTGGCCCGCCAGGAGCCAGAAGAGCAGCGCGTAGAAGGCCCCGTAGCCGAGCAGCACCAGCGCATGGCGGCGCAAGCGGGCGGCGTCGAAGTGCTGCACCGGGTAGAGGACGTTGAAGTAGACGAGGCTGAGCGGCAGGCCCAGCAGCACGGTGGCGTAGAAGAGTGCCCACAGCCCGGGCGAGCGGCGGCCCGCGTTGTAGGCGTCAGGGTCCTTCTCGGTGCGGTTCCAGCGGTGGTGCGCGAGGTGGTCGTGCCGCATCGGCTCGTAGGCGATGCCCACGAGCAGGCTGAGCCCGTTGCCGAAGAGGCGGTTCTGCCAGGGCCTCGGGAAGAGGGTGTCGTGCCACGCGTCGTGGTCAAGCTGGATGAGCCCCATGACGCCCTGGGCCGCCAGCAGCCACAGGGGCAGCTTCAGCCAGAAGCCGCTGACGTGCGCGAGCCCCACGCCGGCCAGCCCCCACACGCCCAGGTGGAGGGCCGCCATGCCCAGAGCCCGCGCGGGGCGGATGCGCAGCAGCTCCACCAGCTCGTCGCGGGAGGGGCCTGGCCCGACGGGGGCAGCGGGTGAAGCGGAGACGGGGGCGAGGGCGGGCTGCATGGGGCCTCAGAGGTAGCGGGAGACGCGCTGGCGGTAGCGCGCGTAGGCCTCGCCGAGGCGGGCGGAGAGGTAGCGCTCCTCCTGGAGCACCAGCCCGTGGAACAGCCCCCCCAGCACCGCGCACGCCCCGAGCGTCACCAGCGACGGAGCCCAGAACGAGGCGCCCACGAGGTACAGGTAGGAGAAGACGTAGATGGGGTTGCGCGAGTAGCGGTGGAGTCCTCTCTCGTGCAGCACGGGCGGGGCCTCCCCCGCGTCCACGCCGATGCGGAACCTTGCGCCCATGCCGTACTGCGCCGCCAGCATGCCCACCAGCCCGAGCACGCCCAGCGCCCAGCCCACCTCCGGCGGAAGGGCCAGCAGGGGCCGTCCCCAGGGCCGCTCGGACCAGCGCGGCCAGAGCGCCGCCGCCGCCACCGAGCCGACCCACACCAGCGAGGCGCCGCTGATCCGCCGCGTGAGGCCCGTGTGGGCGGAGTCGGCCCCGGTGCTCCGGTAGGCCAGCGGGCTGCGGCCGAAGCGCAGGCGGTAGACGAGGCTGGAGCCCAGGTGCCCCAGCAGCAGGTGCAGCGAGATGAAACCCAGGTAGAGCGCGGGCGCGTCGCGAAGCCCCTTCATGGTCCCACCACCTCCGCCGGAAGCCCGAAGCCCGAGGACGCCCAGCCCGCGAGCTGATCGGTGAAGTCGCGCAGCTCGCCCCGGGTCCACAGTCCCTCGAACGTCGCCGTGTTGATGTTGAGCGTGTCGCCAAAGCCCAGGCCCGTCGCGCCCCAGGTGGCCGTGTGGCTGCGCAGGGAGTGGATGCGGAAGGGCGCGTCCACGAAGTGCTTGTCGAGCTGCCCCAGGTAGGTCGCCACCAGCGTGTTGGTGCGGGGCTCGGCCACCAGCCCGGGGCGCGCGTTGCGCCGCAGCACGGGCCCCGGGGCGAGCCGCGCCACCGCCATGCACTCCAGCGCCGTCGTCCAGTGCACGCCCTCGTCGAGCACGCGCCGCAGCGCCTCGCGCATCAGCGCCGCCAGGGCGGGCGCGTCCTCCAGCCGGGCGCGGACCTCCCGCAGGGGAAGCTCCAGCGGCACCGTCGAGCAGCCGTTGCCCAGCATCCGCCCCAGCCCCAGCATGCGCCGCAGGTCCACCGGCACCCGCAGGCGGATGAGCCCGTCCTTCGTGGGCTCGCGCAGCGCGACGCCCGCCAGCAGCGCGGCGAAGAAGACCTCCGAGGCCTGGACGTCCGTGCGGCCAGCCGGGAGTGTCAGGCGCGCCGTCGCCATCAACGAGCGGCCCGCGGTGTCTCCACTGCGGCGCAGGCCCAGGCCCCGCTGCGCGAGGAGCCGGCGGCGGGGGCTCGCGAGGCCCAGCACCCGGCCCGGCCCGCGCAGCGCCGCGAGCAGCACCTTGCCATCCGTCAGCGTCGAGGGGCCCAGCGGGGGCGACTCCGACGCGCGCCCCGCGCAGTGCAGCCAGAGCCGCTCCAGCAGGTGGGCGAGCGCCTTGGCGTCCCCAATCGCGTGGTGGAGCTGGATGGCGAGCAGCCACGGGCCCGGCGCGCCATCGGCCAGGGGGTGGAGGTGCAGCCGCAGCGGCACGTCCCTCGCGAGGTCCACCCGGGTGTTGATGACCCGCGTCACCGCCTCGGGCTCGTCCAGCGGCTCGGCGCCTTCCAGCAGGGCCGCGTCCACCGCCTCGTCCGTGCGCGGCGCGGGCACCCACGCACCGTGCGCGTCGTCCCAGGCCACGTTGAGGCGCTCGCTCTCGCGCACCAGGGCGCGCAAGGCCCCGCGCAGCCGCGCCACGTCGGGCCGCGCGTCGATGCGCAGCAACACCGTGGCCCAGATGGTGGCCACCTCGCCGTCCAGCCGCGCGAGGAGCGTGTCTACGAAGTTCGCGCGCATCGCTCCACCCATCCGCTCCACAGGGCCCGGGCCGCCTCGCCGTCCAGCCGCGCCCGCCCCACCGCCTCACGCGCCCGCTCCGGCGCCGGCAGGTGCTGGAAGACGATGTCGTCGGGCGCGTCCAGGCGCTGGCGGAGGCCCGTCGGCAGGTAGCCCGCCGCGAGGAGCACGGGCGTGGCCTCGGCCACCCGCTGGGGCTCGCCCATGGACAGGTGGACGAGGTCCACGCGCGCCCGCGAGGACGGGAGCGCCGTGGCCCCCTGCCCTTCCCCGGCAGGCCCCATCAGCTCCCGCCGTTCGAGCCGCAGGGACTCGTTCCAGTCGAGCGGGCGCAGCACGAAGCCCCCGGCGCGAGGGCGGCGCTCCAGCGGCGTCAGCTCCACCGTCCCCGGCAGGCCCGAGGCGGCGAGGATGGACGCGAGCCACTCCCCCCACGGCCCCGCGGGCAGGAAGCGCCGGCGCGGAGGCAGCGGCGCGAGCACCGTCGTCATCGCCAGCGCCTGCATCGGCAGGCCCGAGCCCTCCACCCCCACCAGCGTCTCCCCCTCGGTGTAGTCGACGATGAGGCCCACCGGCACGGCCCGCATGAAGCGCGACGCGTAGCGCTGCGCCATGAGGTGCAACGTGGACGTCTGCTGGTGCAGGAAGCCCACGCGCGCCTTGAGCAGCTCCAGGAGGTGGCTCCACAGCCGCTCGTGCTCGGAGCGGTCCATGGCGGTGCGCCGGCCAGGCAGGGCCATGGAGAGCCCCGAATCCAGGGAGTCCCGCCCCGGCTTGCACCACAGCCCCGTGTGCCAGAGGAGCGTGCCCTGGGCGTCGAACTCACCCAGGCTGAGCAGCGCGCCGGCCCTCCAGAGCCGCGAGGCCCCTCCAGGCTCATGGAGGAAGCGGTAGGAGTAGCTCCCGGCGTAGCGCGCGTGGAGCAGCTCGCGCAGCGCGGGCTCATCGGGCTCCGCCAGCCAGCGGGTGTGCTCGCTGGGCTGGGCGGCGCGAAGGCCGTCAAAAGGGGGGGCTGCGCGTTCCCGGCACATGGAGCGTTAGCAGTGCACCAACAGGGCCAGCCGGGAAGCCCCCCTCCTTCCGAGGGGTTGGGCCCGGCCGCCGCCCCGCGCCCCCGCCGGGTGTGCAGCCCGCTACACGGGGTGGAGCACTCGGCTGCACAGGCGGCAAGCCCCTGCCCGGCCGTGCATCCCCGGCGCGAATTCGAAGCCCGCGCCATAGGCATCACCCACCGCCAATTCGAGCAGCATGGGACGGCGCTCGACGCCAGGTTCGCCCTGCTTCTGACATCCCATTCAGCGCGCTCTCGAAACCCGCGGCTGGCAGGGCGGGTCCTTGCGTGAGACGGAGCCCGGATGCACGAGGCGTCCGCCCCGATACGTGCAGCGCTCCCCGAGACTGCCGACGTCGCCCTGCACCTCTTCGGCGCTCAGCACAGGCAGGGCCCGTGGCTCCCAGTTCTTCTCGGCGTCATGAACTGAGACATCGCGCCTGAAGCCCGACACCGGCTGCGACACCCGCCTGCTGGCGCCCTCGGACATGGACACGCTCATGTCCTTCCTGGCCACCTCCTACCAGCCTCCTGAACCCCAGCGCGCGGAACGGCTTCGCCAAGAACTGGAGCAGCAACTCGCCAAGCGCCACGCGAAGGAGACGCGATGAACCGCGCACTCCGCCGCGCCGTCGTCTCCACGCGCCCCACCGCCGCCTTCCAGGTCTGGCCCGGAAGTCGGCACCTTGAAGTCAGGGCGGGAATCATCGACATTGGCGGGCCTGCGTGCTCCCGGGCCTGCCCGGGGCCTGCGCACCCACCTTCGCGAGACCTCCATGCTCGACCGCCCGATGTACCTGAAGCCCGATGTCGCCATCGAGCCGCTGTTCAACCAGTGGTACGTCTGGTGGTACCTCATCTCGCCCGCCACGGCGCCGCTGTTCGTCTCCCGCCTGCACCTGAAGCTGATGCAGTCGTTCGTCGCGAACCCGGACGTGCACGTGGCCGCGCTGCAGAACCCGGCGCTGATGGGCGGCCCCTTCATCAACCACCCCGTGTCGCGCGTGAACGAGGTGAAGGCCCTGCTCGACCGCACCACCCGCGAGCAGGCGGACATGCTGGCCTACACCAAGGCCGTGTCGGACCTGGAGCAGCTCTTGGCCAGCTCCAAGGGCGAGTCCCTGGAGCCGCTCTACGCCAAGGTGCCGGACATGCTCCGCGGCTTCGTGGAGCTGCACTACGACCTGGCCCACCGCGCCAACGCCCGCATCATGGAGCCCCTGCTCTACCGCAGCAGCCTCTACAAGGAATCCGCGCAGAGCATCTCGCTGATGCGCGTGGCCGGTGACGCGCGCAAGTACGTCTTCAGCACCCCGCGCCTGGAGGGCGATTCGCCCCTGTGGCTCCAGGTGCCCTACAAGCACGAGGGCATCGACGCCCTCTTCCGCATGCGCCACACGCCGGGCAGTCCCGGGCAGGTGGCGGAGATGCTGGGCGTGCCGTCCACCGCCTCGGAGGCCTTCGCGGACCTCTTCACGGAGACCGCCCCTCGCAAGCCCGAGCCGTACACCGGCTCCGGCGTGCGTGTGCGCTACTTCGGCCACGCGTGCGTGCTGATGGAGACGCGTGAGGTGTCCGTCCTCACCGACCCCGTCATCAGCTACGAGTTCCCCACGGACCAGCGGCGCTTCACCCACGCGGACCTGCCGGAGAAAATCGACTACGTCCTCATCACCCACGGCCACGCGGACCACCTGATGATGGAGACGCTGCTGCAGCTGCGTCACCGCATCGGGACCATCGTGGTGCCGCGCTCGAACGCGTACTCGCTGGCGGACCCCTCGCTGCGACTGGTGCTGGAGCAGACGGGCTTCAAGAACGTCATCGAGATCGACGACCTGCAGGAGATTAAAATCCCCGGCGGGTCGCTGATGGGCATCCCCTTCATCGGCGAGCACAGCGACCTGGCGGTGCAGGCGAAGACGGCGCACCTGGTGCGGCTGGCCGGCCGCTCCATGCTGATGGCCGCGGACTCCAACGCGCTGGAGCCGCGCATGTACCAGCACCTGTCGAAGCTGGTGGGCCCGCTGGACGCGCTCTACCTGGGCATGGAGTGCGAAGGCGGCCCGATGAGCTGGATGTACGGCCCGCTGCTCAGCCAGCCCCTGCCTCGCAAGATGGATCAGTCGCGGCGGCTCAACGGCTCCGACAGCGCCCGCGCCACGGAGATCCTCAATCACCTCAATCCGAAAGAGGTCTTCATCTACGCCATGGGCCAGGAGCCCTGGCTGCGCCACGTGATGGTGCTCCAGTACGACGAGACCGCGCCCCAGATGATCGAATCCAACAAGTTCATCGAGGTCTGCAAGGGCCGCAACATCCCCGCCGCCCGGCCCTTCCTGAGCATGGAGCAGATCCTGGAGTAATCCGGGACGCGACACGGCCCGGCGGATGACGCCGGGCCTTCAGCGCGCGTGCGAACCGGCGCGTCGGGACCACAAGAACAGCAGCACCGCGCCCAGGCCCGCCACCGCCGAGGCCAGCGTGAAGCCGAGTGCGGCGCCCGTGTTCACCTCCAGCACGCTGCGCCCTGGGATCCTTGGGTCGTAGTGCACGGGCACCGTGGCGCCCACCGGGTAGCGCGCCAGATACTGCGTCAGCTCCGGGCTCGGCTGGGGGTTCCAGAGCCGGTACTCCCTCGGAGGCGAATTGGACAGGTCCTCGCCGACATACGAGCGGCCCTTGATCTCATAGGCGTAGCGCGGCTTCACGCTCCAGTAGTCTCTGGATTTCCCGACCCCGAGTTCCACCGAGATCGCGAGCATGCGCCCCGGCACCGTCGGCCGGGCCAGCAGTGCCTGCTCCGTGCCGTGAAGGCTCCAGGCAAAGTACCCAAACATCAGGCTGAAAGCTGTTCCGCTCATCACGAGTGCTTTCAGGTTGGCGCGCAGCCCCATGACCAGGAGTCCTCGCGGTGTAGGCCGTCAGTGCTTGCGACGCTGGAGCCTGCGCAGGCCCGCGAGCAGCGCTTCGCCGTCCGGCGTGCCCAGGCCCGTGCACGCGTTCCACAGCGTCGCGTCGCTGGCGAAGTACGCGCCGTTGCCTCCGTGGGTGATGCGCCGGATGACAGGCTGTCCCTCGGTGACGAGCGCGTACAGCCGGGGGTGGAGGAAGCCCACGCGCTCACCCAGCGCCTCGTTGAGGCGGACGATGAGCGCGGCCCACATCGGCGCCGCGGCGCTCGTGCCCGCGGCCACGCCCTGCTGGCCCTTGAAGACGATTTGATAACCGGTGTGCAGGTCCGCGTTCGCCGCGACGTCCGGCACGCCTCGGCCGGTGCTGCGGGAGACCTCGAACACGCCGTTCTTCCACGACGACTTCACGAGGTCCGGCACGCCCATGCCCTGCTGGTACAGCGGCAGCGCGTTCATGGTGCTGACGCCGCCGCTGCTCGCGCCCGCGGCCGTGGCGCTGGGGCCCATGGACATCGCCTCGCCCAGGCGGTTCCACACGCGCTCGTGGTGGAGGACGTCGCCCACCGCCTCCAGCGTGGTGCCGCCGCAGCCCAGCACCAGCGCGCTCGCCGCGGGGTAGCTCGTCGCCGCCAGGGTGATGGCGCCCGTGGGTGAGCGGGCATTCACCGGCACCTGCGAGCCCAGGTCTCCGGACGCGGCGCACACGGTGATGCCCAGGAGCGCCGCCTCGATGAAGAGCCGCTCGAAGGCCAGCTCCTCGCCCTGCTGGATGAGCGACCCTTCGTAGAAGGACCAGCTGGTGGTCAGCACCGACGGCCGGTTCTCCCGGTCGCTGATGGCCTCCGCGAGGACGCGGTGGTAGTCGCGCAGCGAGTAGTCCTTCGACCCCGCGTTGTAGACGACGACGCGCGCGGCCGGACACACCGAGGTCACCAACTCCACGTCCATGGTGACCTCCGAGTTGGAGGCGGTGTTGAGGAGCCCCGCCTTGTTCGGCCCCACGTTCACCACCGGCGCCGTGCGCTCCACCCCCACGGACTTCAGGTACGCATCCAGGTCCGACTGTTTGTAGCCGCCCGCCAGTTCGATGATGCCCACGCACTGGCCTTCCCCCTGGTTGCGGGGGTAGCGGTAGAGGCTGGCCACATGGGGCGCCGTGTACGTGCGCAGCCCAGCCTGCTTCGCCATCTCCGCGGGGATGGGTAGCGCTGCCGCGTTGTGGGTGACGAGCGGCCGCGTGTCCAGGCCCAGGACCCACTCCGCCACGCCTTGCAGCGCGCGCGGCAGGCACACCGGCTTCGTGTGGGTCAGGTAGGAGGTCTTCCCGTAGGTGTAGCGCCGCAGGTCCACCGCGAAGGCCTTGCGAATCGCGGCCGTGGACCCCTGGAGCACGACGTAGCTCCGGTCGCGCCGCTCGGAGGTGATGGTGAGGCCATAGCTCTTCGCGAAGCGCCGCACGGCGGCCAGGTGCTTCGGGTTCGTGCCGTACTTCGCCTCGAACTCGTCGTGGGTGAGCGGGCGGCGCGGCGGGTTCGCGCACAGCTCCTCCACCGTGGGCAGCGGCGTCCCGTGACGCAACAGCAGCGTGACCTCCACCTTGCCTGTGGCGGCGCGGCTCCGGAGCGGGGGGTGGAGGGACGCCGGGGACACACGCGCGCTCTGCGTCAATGGGATGCGGGCCATGCGCGGCGTTCTACCACGCGGAGTCCAGGCCCCCGGAAGGCCGGGCCAGGTCGTATCCACGAGCGCGGGCCCCGGTTAGGCTCGCCCGCCTGCCCATGGACCGAGTCCTCCGCATCAAGCCCCACCTGCGCGCCGAGGTGCTCGACGCGCGGCGCGTGTTCCTCGTCGGGGAGCGCGCCCAGTTCCTGCTGGAGGGGGAGCTGCACGCGAGCATCGTGCCCCTGCTGGATGGCGAGCGCACCGTGGCGAACGTCATCGCCGCGCTGGCGGGACGGGCCTCCGCGCCGGAGGTGCTCTACGCGCTGTCGCTCCTGGAGGAGCGCGGACACGTGGAGGAGGCACACGACGTCTTCGACGCCAGCGTCGCCGGCTTCTGGGAGTCGCTGGGCGTGGGCGCGGCCACCGCGGCCGGGCGGCTGTTGGACGTGTCCGTCTCCGTGCACGCGGTGGACGGCGAGGATGGCGAGGGGCTGGAGGAGGCACTGCGCGACACCGGCCTGGACGTGCGCGAGGACGCCGACCGCCGCGTGCTGTTGGTGGACGACTACCTGTCGACCGAAGCGCTCGCGCTGGCCCGGGAGGCCCGGAGCGCGGGCGCCGCGTTCCTCCCGCTGAAGGTGTCCGGCACCGCGTGCCATGCGGGCCCGGTGGTGGGCACCGGCGAGCGCGCCTGCTGGACGTGCCTCACGGCGCGGCTGTTGGACAACCGCCCCATCGAGAAGTACCTCGCGCGCAAGGGCACCCCGCCGCGCGCCATCCGCCCGCCGCGCACGGGCCTGCCCACCACCGCGAAGGCGGGACTGTCCTTCGCGGCGACGCTCGTGGCCCGGTGGGTGGTGGACGGACCTGGAGGCCCGGGACAGACGCGGCTGTGGACGCTGGACTTCGCCACCTGGCAGCTGGAATCGCACGCCGTGGCGAGGCGTCCGCAGTGCCCGGATTGCGGCGACCCCCATTGGATGGAGGCGCGTGCGAAGAAGCCCCTGGAACTGGCCTCGCGCTCCAAGCGCTTCACCGACGACGGCGGCCACCGCATCCTCACGCCCGAGCAGACCTGGGAGCGCCACCGCCACCTCATCAGTCCGGTGACGGGCGTGGTGAGCGACCTGCGCGCGGTCCCGGGCGACGCACCGCTGGGCCACATCCAGTCCGCCGTCTTCCGCGTGTGCCCGTGGACGGACGCGCCGGCCTCCGACGACTTCCATCGCGTGGCCAGCGGCAAGGGCCGCACGGAGGCCCAGGCCCGCGCGGGCGCGCTGTGTGAAGCACTGGAGCGCTACAGCGCGGTGTTCCAGGGCGACGAGCCCCGCGTCCACGCCACGGCGTCCCAGCTGGGTGCGCAGGCCGTGCACCCGGACATGCTCCAGCACTTCAGCGCCGCGCAGTTCCAGGCCCGGCCCGAAAGCGCGAGCTGCGACATGCGCACCGCGGTGCCCAATCCGTACGCGGATCAACCCATGGACTGGAGCCCCGCGTATTCACTCACGCACGGGGTCCACAAGTACGTGCCCACGTCGTTCGCGTACCTCTTCGCGCCCACGCCCCCGCTCGGAGACGGGCCGTTCTGCTTCTTCAACTCCAACGGGAACGCGGCGGGCAACTGCGTGGAGGAGGCCATCCTCCAGGGCTTCCTGGAGCTGGTGGAGCGCGATGCGGTGGCGCTCTGGTGGTACAACCGCCTGCGCCGTCCGCGCGTGGACCTGCGCTCCTTCGACGAGCCGTGGTTCGCGTCCGTGAGCGCGCACTACCAGTCGCTCGGCCTCCAGTTGTCGGTGTTGGACCTCACGCACGACCTGGGCATCCCGGTGTTCGCCGCGCTCGTGTGGTCGCCGGAGCGCGGCCGGGCCTGGGCCGGGTGCGGTTGCCACTTCGACGCGAAGCTCGCCGTGCAGCGCGCGCTCACGGAGGTGGCCCAGTGCTACGACCCGAAGGACCTGTCGCCGTCACCCTGGGACGCCAGCGCGCACGGCGACGTCAGCTGGCTCTTTCCCAACGACCTGGTCCCCGCGCGCGTCCGCGCCGATTTTCCGCGCGTGTGGCATGACGACCTGCGGGACGACGTGCGCGAGTGCGTGGCGCGGGCCGCGAGCGTGGGACTGGAGACGCTGGTGGTGGAGCAATCACGGCCCGACGTGGGCGTATCCGCCGTGAAGGTCATCGTCCCGGGGCTGCGCCACTTCTGGCCGCGGCTGGGCCCCGGACGGCTGTATGACGTCCCCGTGAGGATGGGGTGGCTGAAGGCCCCGAAGACCGAAGCGCAGCTCAACCCCGTGCCCTTCTACTTCTGAGCGATGGCGCCTCCTCCTGAACCCAAGCCTCGCATCCTGCTCGTCCAGTGCGGCCCCGACCGGCGGCACGTGGACCGGGAGACGGAGGACTTCGACCCCGAGCGCGGCCTGGTGAAGCGCGCGACGATGACGCCGCTGGCCTGCGCGACGCTCGCGGCGCTCACGCCGGACGCCTTCACCGTCGACATCTGGGACGAAGAACTGCACGGCCAGCTGCGCGCGGACACGGAGCTGCCGGACTACGACATCGTCGGTGTGTCGGTGATGTACTCCGCCCTCACCTACCAGGCGCGCTTCCTGGGCGGACACTTCCGCGACCTGGGCGCCACCGTGGTCGCGGGCGGTCCCGCCATCTCCGCCGCGCCGGAGGACTACCGGGGCTTCTTCGACGCCCTCTTCGTCAACGAGGCGGAGCGCACCTGGCCGCGCTTCCTCGCGGACTGGCTCGGGGGCGAGTACGCACCCGAATACCGGCAGCTCGACAAGCCCTCGCTGAACGAAAGTCCCCTGCCCCGCTGGGACGCCATCGCGGCGGACCTCCCGCGCTATGCGTGGGGATCCGTGCAGACCACGCGCGGCTGTCCGTTCGACTGCTCCTTCTGCGACGTCATCTACCTGTACGGCCGCAAGCAGCGGCACAAGCCGGTGGACCGAGTGCTGGACGAGGTGCGCGCCCACGCGGCGCTCGGAGCCGAAGGCGTCTTCTTCGCGGACGACGAGTTCATCGGCGACGCGGCGTACGCGAAGGAGGTGCTCGCGGGGCTCGTGCCCCTCAACCGCGCCCTACCCCGTCCGCTGCGCTTCTTCACCCAGGTGACGATGAACCTGAGCCGCGACGCCGCGCTGCTGGAAGGCATGGCGGACGCGAACTTCTACACCATCGTCCTGGGCATCGAGTCCTTCGACATCGGCGCGCTCAAGGAAGCACAGAAGCACCAGAACGTGCGCGCGGACCTCGTGGGCGACCTCTTGCGCATCCAGGCGCACGGCATCGGGCCCCGGGGCAGCTTCATCGTCGGATTTGACCACGACACGCCCGCGGTCTTCGATTCGCTGCACGCGAACATCCAGCGCACGCACCTGCCCTGGGTGGTGGTGGCACCGCTCCAGGCTCCGCGCGGCACCAAGCTGTGGACGCGGCTGCGCGCGGAAGGCCGGCTCGCCACGCCCCGCAAGGCGCACGCGAAGGACCGGGGCGCCATCGTGCTCAACGTGATGCCCCTGGGCATGACGCGGCCCCAGCTGCTCGAAGGCTTCCGCGACCTGGTGGAGCGGCTGTCCACCTGGGACGCCGCCTGCGAGCGCATCCGGGGGTTCATCGCCGGCATCCAGCGCCCGCCCCAGGTGGAGGAGCCCCACTGGCCGGAGGCCGTCACCGACCGCTTCCTGCTCGAGGCCACCGGCGCCTGGGCCCTGACGCCATCCGAGCGCCATGCCCTGGGAGACACGCTCGCCCAGGTGCGCCGCACCGCCCCAGCGATGCTGCCACGCGCGGTGTTCTTCCTCGCGCGCAACCAGAACGAGCGCCGCCGCCATGAGCGACTCTTCACGGACTTCGACGCGGTGCTGGCCGCCGAGCGCCAGGGCGACCTCGTCCCGGACACGCAGCCCGTCTACGTCCCGCCAGGCTTCGCCACCGCGATGCGCGACGTGTTCCCGGACCTCTTCGTGCGCCTGAGCCGCGACCTGCCGGACCGCCGAGAAGTGCCGGAGGCTTCACGCGACGTGCTGGTGGACTTCGTCGCCCGCTGGGGCGAAGGCTTCCAGGCGCTCCAGCCGCAGCACCACGAATTCCTTCGCGAGCTGTGCGACCGGCAGGTGGCGGCGCGCGGTGGCCATCCGGGTACGCTGGAGGTCTCGGAGGAGCAGGCCCTCCGCACCCAGGCGCGCCGCACCGGCCTGCTGGAAGCACTGCTCAAGGACGTGCGCGACGAGCTCGCGAGCTGGGGACCCTGACGGATGCGCGACAGCTTTCACATCTTCGACGCGGACCGGCACGTCCTGGAGCCGCTGAACCTGTGGGCGGAGCAGCTGGAGCCCGGCCTGCGCCGGCACGCGCCCCGCCTGGGACGCCTTCCAGAGGAAACGCTGGAGGAGCGCCTGGCGCGGCTGGGCCCCCAGGGCCTGCTGCCCGTGCTTCCCCTGCCGGAAGTGGACGGCAAGCCGCTGTGGAACCACATGCCGGAGAAGGCCTGGCTGGAGTTCTCCGCGCGCTCCTACGCGCAGCTGGGGCGCAATGAGTTGCTGCAGCGGCCGGACGTGTACCTGGCCCAGATGGATCGCGACGGCGTGGACATGGCGGCCCTCTTCCCCACCTATGCGTTGCTCCTGGAGGGCTTCTCCCCGCTCGAGCCCCGCGTCGCCACCGCGTTCGCGTCCGTCTACAACACCTGGCTGCATGGCTTCTGCGCGCACCAGCCGGAGCGCCTGCGTGGCGTGGGACTCATCAGCCGGCACCAGCCGGAGGCCATGGTCGCGGAGGTCCGCCGCGTCGCGGGCTTCGGCTGGGGCGGCGTCATGGTGCGCCCCAACCCCATCGGAGGCAGGCTCCTGTCGGACGCCGCCTATGAGCCCTTCTGGTCCGAGTGCGAGAAGCTCTCACTCGCGGTGGTCCTCCACGGCAGCGGCCACGTCTACGTGCCGTCCGCGGGCGCGGACCGCTTCGACACCCGCTTCGCCAACCACGTGTGCGCCCACCCCATGGAGCTGATGATGGGGCTGCTCGCGCTCCTCCAGGGGGGCGTGCTGGAGCGGCACCCGGCCTTGCGCATTGGCGCCATGGAGGCGGGCTGCGGCTGGCTGCCGTACTGGGCGTGGCGTTTGGATGAGGAATATCGCGCTGTGGGTGCAGAGGTCTCCGCCACCATCCGACAGCTCCCTTCAACCTACCTGCGCCAGCACTGCTTCGTTTCCATGGAACCGGACGAGCCGTACTTGTCTGACATGATGCGCCACCTCCCGGAGGACCGATTGGTTTTCGGAAGCGACTTCCCGCATCTCGACCACGGCGAGGATGTACTGGGTGCGATGCTGTCCTTGCGTGACGTGATGACCGAAAGTCGTCTACGAAAGGTTCTCTGGGAAAACCCGACTCGGTTCTACGGTGTGGAACCGTGAGGCATCACGAATGAGATTGTCGCTCGCCGAAGGTGTGGCGCTGCGTTGCCCCGACGCGGAGGACGCGCGCGTGGAGGGCCCTGGCCGCTCACTGCGGTTGGGCCCGCTGGCCCCCGGTGTGCGCGCCGTCTTCGAGTCGCTCGCGGACGGAGGCATCCACGAGACGGAGGTGCCGGCCGCCGCGGGCTCGGACACGACGCTCGCGTGGTACTGGCTGGACCTGGCTGGAGATGGCGGCCTGCTGTCGTGGACGGTGGAGGAGCGCGGCAACCTGCTCCTGACGCTCACGCCCGCGTCCGCATCGTTCCTGCGCCACCGCGCGACGTTCGACGCGGCCCAACCGCTGCAGCTGTCACGCTTCGCTCATACGCGCATGGCGGAGGGCCGCGCGGTGCTGGACTGCCCCACGGTGCACGCCACCGCTGCGCTGCATGACCGGCGCGTGGTGTCGCTGCTCTTCGACATGGCCCGCCCCACGCTGCTGGCGCGGCTGAACCAGTTCAACACCGGCATCGAGTCCTTCACGCTGCGCGAGCTGGTGCGCCTGCTTGCCGAGACAGGCATCCTGGTCCCCAACGGACTGGACGTGCCGGCGTCGGAGGAGACGCAGACGGCGCTCAAGCAGTGGGAGCCGCACGACCTGCTCTTCCACCTGCGCTCACGCGGCTGGGGCCACCAGACGCGCGCCGGGGCCACCTACCGCTTCCGGGGAGAGCTGCCCAACCCTCCCGCCCTCAAGCCCACCGTGACCGAGGAGGTCGTGGAGCTGTACCGGCCGGACCTGGAGGCGCTGCGTGCTGGCGGCGACCGCTCCTTCACGGAGGTGCTGGAGGACCGCCGCAGCCTGCGAGGCCGTGGCGCTTCACCGCTCACCGTGAAGCAGCTGGGCGAGCTGCTCTACCGCGCCGCGCGCGTGCGCGAAGTGCGCACCACGCAGGACGGTGAAGTCACCGACCGGCCCTACCCCGGCGCGGGCGCGGCGTACGCGCTGGAGCTCTACCCCATGGTGGGCGAGTGCCAGGGCCTGGCCCCGGGCGCCTACCACTACGACCCGCTGGGCCACCGGCTGGAGAAGCTGAGCGGCCCCACGCCCGAGTTCCACGCGCTGCTGGACGAAGCCCGTGCACCGGTGGAGCCCTTCGATCGGCCGGAGGTGTTGATGGTGGTGGCCGCGCGCGTGCCCCGGCTCGCGTGGAAGTACGAGACGCTGGCGTACTCGCTGGTGCTGCAGGACACGGGAGCGTTGGTGCAGACGCTCTACCTGGTGTCCACCGCGCAGGGACTGCGGCCCTACGCGCTGGGCCGGAGCGATCCGGACTTCTTCCAGCGCGTGGCGGGCGTGGACGGCTTCGGCGAGGCCAGCGTGGGCGCCTTCGCGGTGTCGGGAGGAGACTCTCCGGACCGCTGAGCGCCCCGTGCGCCGTTCAGCAGCAGGGGCTGCCGCAGCAGTGCGAGCGGCCGTAGGTGTCGGTGAGGCTGGAGAGCGCCACGGCGTGGTCCGCCACGTCCGCCGGCTTCTTCGGCAGGTGCAGCTCCACCTCCGCGTTGTTCACCTTCCAGGTGCCGTCCGTCACCGCGTCCTTCGCGGTGGAGGGGACGACCTTCAGGTGGATGCTGGCGGGCAGGTCGAAGTCGAAGCGCTTCTTGAGGGCCTGGCGCGGATCCTTCTGGAGGGCCGCCTCGAACTCGGGCTCCTTCCACGCGAGCGCGACGGCGCGCATCCACACGGCCTGCCAGTCATTCACCGAGGCCTTGGACTCCGGACCCCGCGTGGGCTTGCGCGCCACCGGACGGGCCCGTGCGGGCGCGGCCTTCGACTCCGGCTTCTTCTTGCTCATGTCAGCCTTCTCCTCCCAGCGCATCCAACAGCGCGCGGGCCTCCGAGACGGGCGGGGTTCCCCATCCTTCGGAGAAGGTACTGTAGACCGTTTGCAGGCGTTGCCGGGCTTCTTCCTGTCGCCCGGATGCCTGGAGCACCCGTGCCAGGGCGGTGACGGCCTGCAACTCCCGCATCCGCGCGCCCTGTGCGTGTGCCACCTCCGCCGCCTGCCGGAAGCACGTCTCCGCGGAGAGTGCAGTGTTTCCATCCCGCTGCAGCAGCACGCGCCCCTTGACGTGAAGCATCTTGGACTCGTGGTACGCCTCGCCCAGGGCCTGCGCGCGCTGCCGTCCGCGCTCCACGGAGGCGAGCGCTGCCTCCACATGGCCCAGCTCCAGCTCCAGCTCCGCGAGCATGGCGTAGTACGCCGGCTGATCCATCTCCGTACCGAACGCCTCGCGAAGCGCGATGCTGCGCCGCATCGCCTCCAGGTCCTTCATGGCCCATGCGCGCAGGATGCCCACGTAGACTGACTGCTCCAGCAGGCCGTAGCGGTGGGACAGCTCCGTGTGCTGGGAGATGAGCTGGAGCGCCTCCGTCCGGTCGCCGTGCTCCTGGGCAATCAACAGCAGGTAGATGAACGACAGGCCAATGCTGGTGCCGTGGTTCAGCTCGCGGCCCCACGCCACCGCGGCCTCGCCGTGCGCCTTCGCCTGGTCCGGGAAGCCCAAAAGCCACTTCCCCCGGCACAGCACGGACTCGCCGCCCACGCGCGTGTCCTGTCCGTAGAGGATGCGGTGCATCCGGTGCGCGACCGGGTCGAACAGCGCCAGGCACCGGTCCGCCTTCGCCTTCGCCTCGCCCAGGCGGCCTTCCAGCAGCTCGATGTTGGAGAGGATGGTGAGCGCCACCGCCTCCTGGCCCGCGTCTCCGGTGCGCTGCGCGAGCGCGACCAACCGGTCCAACAATCCTCGCACCCGGCGCTGGTCACCTCCCAGGTGGTAGAAGATGGAGAGGACCCACAGCGTCGGTGCCGCGTAGGGGCTCTCTCCCACCGTGAAGAGCAGCTCCAGTGAGCGCTCGGCCACGTTGCGCAGGTCCTGCGAGCGCCAGCCCTGCGTGGACATCAGCGCCGGCGCGAGCACACCGTTGAGGCTCAGCTCCAGCTGCGCGCGCTCCACCGGGTCGTCGATGGCGTCCAGCCACGACAGGCCCAGCCGGGCGAAGAGGATGGCCTCCAGGTAGGCGGAGCGCACCAGCGCGGCGAACGCGGCCTTCTGCGCGTAGATGATGGCCTTGCGCTTCAGGTTCGCGGCGGCCCAGTGGTGCGCGAGCAGATCCGGCCGCGACTCCACCTGTTCCTGGAAGTGCGCCTCCATCGCCTCCGCCGTCTTCGCGTGCATCTGCTGGCGGTACCGCTTGAGCATGGAGTCGTAGGCCGCGTCCCGCACCAGCGCGTGCTTGAAGAGGTACACGGGCCCCTTCGGCCGGCGCTTGCGGTGCAGCAGCCCCGAGCCCACCAGCCGCTCCAGGTCCGCCTCCAGCGCGTCGGGCGTCAGCGGGCTCACGTGGCGCAGCAGCTCATGCGTCAGCTCACGGCCCAGCACGGAGGCGATCTGCGCGGTCTCCTTGGCGCGGCCCAGCCGGTCCAGGCGCGCGACGAGCAGATCGCGCAGCGTGCCCGGCACCGCGGGGCCCGCCTTGCTGGCATCCAGCGCGAAGCGGCCCTCGCGCTCCACCAGCGCGCCGGACTCGCGCAGCGTGCGCACCAACTCCTCCACGAACAGCGGGATGCCGTCCGTGCGCGTGGCGATCTCCTCCAACGCCTCCGGCGAGAGCGGGCCTCCCACGGCGGCGGTGGCCAGCCGCTCCACCTCCCCGCGAGCCAGCGCGCCCAGCTGCACCTGCGTCACCGCCGACGCGGCCCAGGGCGGCTCCAGCTCCGGCCGCGAGCTGAACACGGCGAGCAGGCGCGACGAGGACACCTCCTCCACCAGCGCCTTGAGCAATTCCAGCGTGGACGGGTCCGCCCAGTGCAGGTCCTCCAGCGCCAGCACCACGGGCTGGCGCTCCGCCATCGCGGCGAGGAACGCGAGCAGCGCGTTGCGCGTGAGCTCCCGGTGCTTCAATGGCGACACGTCCAGCGGAGCCCAGCGCTCCGGCGGCAGCGGCAGGGACAGCAGCGACGCGAACAGGGGCAGCGTCTCCGGCAGCTCGAAGCTGTAGCCGGACAGTAGCGCCTCCAGGCCCGTCAGCCGGCCCTCCGGCGGCAGGTCGCGGTTCGGGTCCAGCATCCGCGTGAGCAGGTCCACCACGGGGGCATACGCCTGACCGGAGCTGTCCTCCGTGCAGCGGGACTCCAGCCACGTATGGGGCTCCGCGCCCAGCCGGTCTCCCAGCTCGCGCATGAGGCGAGACTTGCCGATGCCCGGCTCACCGGTGATGAGCACCGCCTGCCCCTGCCCCGAGCGCGCCTGCTCCCAGCGCGACAGCACCAGGTCCAGCTCGCGTGAACGGCCCACCAGCGAGAGCGCGTCGTCGGTGCCGCTCCACGTCGCGTCCGCGCCCTGGAGCACGAACGTCTCCAGGCCCGGGGGCAACAGCTCGTTCGGGGACGCGGGCGCGGGGTCCAACGGGAAGTGCTTGCGCACCAACTGCTGCGTGTCACCCGTGACGAGGATGGCGCCCGAAGGCGCGGACGTGGACAGCCGGAAGGCCAGCTTCGGCGTGGTGCCCACCACGAAGCCCAGGCCAGAGAGCGTGGGATCCCGCTGCTCACGCGACACCACCAGGCCCGTGTGCAGGCCCACGCGGATCTCCACCCGCGTGCCGCGCTCGGCCTCGATGGCACGGCCGCGCCGCTTCACCTCCGCCACCATATCCAGCGCCGCCTGCGCCGCTCGCCGCGCGTCGTCCTCCCGCGCCGCCGGATAGCCAAAATAGAAGAGGACGATGTCGCCCAACGCGCTGGCGATGTGGCCGTTGTAGCGCCGGGCGATCTCGATGCAGACCTCCTGCTGGGCGCCCAGCACATGGTCCAGCTCCTCGATGTCCACCGGCCCCGGCGTCGTCTGCGTGGCGGACAGCGTGCAGCACACCACCGTCAGCTGCCGACGCGCACCCTCCGCCCACCGGCGCGAGCGCGTGGACACGGCGTTGGGCGTGCGGCTGGACAGCTCCACCGTCGCCGTCTCCGCGTTGGGGGCCGCGGGCTGGATGCGCACGGGCGAGGGCCGGCGCGGCAGGTTGGACACGTCCACCGCCTCCAGCTGGCGCAGCAGCACCTCCGCGGACACGGTGCGCTGGGACGGGTCCTTCGAGGTGACGCGCTGGAGCAGCTTGCCCAGCGGGTGCGCGGCGATGGCCGGCGGAATGGGCACCGGCTCCGAGGAGAGCTGCTGGAAGATGACCTCCGCGACGGTGGCGCCCTCGAAGATGCGGCGGCCGGTGAGGCACTCCAGGAACACCAGCCCCCACGCGTACAGGTCCGAGCGCGGCGTGGGCGCCTGCCCGCGAAGCTGCTCCGGCGCCGCGTACGACGGCGTGCCCAGCGATTCATTGGTGGACGTGATGCGCGGCTGCGCTTCCGTGCGCGTCAGCTCGTCCGTCACCGACCCGATGCCGAAGTCCAGCACCAGCGCGTTGCGGCGGGCGCCGGTGGGCACGACCATGATGTTCGCGGGCTTCAGGTCGCGGTGCACCACGTTCTGCGCGTGCGCGCACGCCAGCGCGTCCAGCAGCTGGAGCATCAGGTGGCGCGTCTCCACCGGATCCAACACGCCCTCCTCCGCGAGCACCTGCGCCAGGTTCTTCCCTGGCACGAACTCGAAGATGGAGTAGACGGCGCCGCCCTGCGCGCGGCCTGAATCGATGAGCCGCACGATGTTCGGGTGGTGCATCTGCGCGCACAGCTTCATCTCGCGCTCGAAGCGCGCGCTGCGGCGCTCCACGGACTCTGGCGTCGCGCCGTCCGTCAGGCGCAGGAGCTTCACCGCCACGTTCTGGCCGGTGGTCACCTGGCGGGCCTTGTAGACGCGGCCGAAGCCGCCCTCGCCCAGCTCCGAAAGGAGTTCGTACCGGCCCTGGAAGGCTTCCAACAGCTGGGGATCCATTGGGTTCTTCATCGCGTTCCCGAGCCTCGCTCCATTGATGACCGTCCCCCCCGCCTGGGCAGGGTGATGACGAACTCCGTGAACTCACCCGGCACCGACTCCATGCGGAACGTGCCCTGATGGCCCTGCACGATGATGTCATGGCTGAGCGACAGCCCCAGCCCCGTCCCCTGCCCTGGTGGCTTCGTGGTGAAGAAGGGGTCGAAGATTCTTCCCGCACTCTCCACGGGGATGCCCGGCCCGTTGTCGCGCAGCCGGACCTCCACCTGCTCCTGACGCGCGAGGGTGCGAACCTTGAGCACCGGCACGTACGTGGCCCCCTGCGTCTGGCGCTTCTGACGCATGGCGTAGAGCGCGTTGTCCACGACGTTGATGATGACGCGGCCCACGTCCGCGCGACTCAACTCCAGCCGTCCCACGTCCGGGTCGTACTCGGCATCCAGGTGGACGGTCAGCGGTTCGCCGCGCATGCCGCCCTGTCCCAGCGCGATGCTCTCCGCGACCAGCGCGTTCAGCTCCACCAGCTCGCGCGGACCGGGCGAGCGGCGCGCGTGCTGGAGCATGTTCTGGATGAGCGCGTCCGCGCGGCGGCCGTGCTCGTTGATCTTCTGCACGTTGGTGCGCAGGCACGCGAGCGCTTCATCCACGTCGCTCGCGGAGCCCACCGTCAGCCGTTCGCGCTGCGGCTCCAGCACGCTGGCCAGGTCCTCCGTGAGGCCCACGGAGAGGCCGGCGAAGTTGCTGATGAAGTTGAGCGGGTTGCGCAGCTCGTGCGCCATGCCGCCCACCAGCGCCGCGAGCGAGGCCAGCTTCGCGTCCATGATGAGCTGCATGCGCTGCACCGTCTCCTGCTCGATGCGGCGGTAGAGCCTCGCGTTCTCCAGCGCGAGCGCCGCCTGCCCCGCGAACGCGACGAGGAACTCCAGGTCGTCCTCGGAGAAGCTCTTGGGCGTGGAGACGTTGTCCACGTAGAGCACGCCCAGCACCTCGTCGCGGGGCTTGAGCGGCACGCACATGGAGGCGCGGATGGAGCTGAAGATGACGGACTCCGCGGCGCCCAGGCGCGGATCATTCACCGCGTCGGAGAAGAGCGCCGCCACGCTCCTGCGCAACACGAAGTCCACGATGTTCTGGCTGTAGATGGGCCCGCGCACGGCCGTGCCCTCGGCCGTCTTCGTCACGCGCGGCTCCAGCTTCCCCGTGCCCTCGTCCATGAGCAGGATGACGCCCCGCTCCACGTGGAGGATTTGAAACGCCAGGTCCAGCACCCTGCCGGGCAGCGCCTCCAGGTCGTCCGTGACGGACAAGAGCTTCGCCACCTCCTGGAGGATGCGCATCCGCTCGCGGGCGCGCGTGGCCGTGCCGGGGGCCTCCTCCGCGGACTTCTCCGAGCCGGACACCGCCTTCACCAGCGTCTTCAGCGGCACGCGGGTGAGCGCGCGCGTGAGCTGGGGACGGGGTTCGTCGGGCGGGCCCGCGGGTGCGGCCGGTGGTGCTTCGTGGGTCAGCAGGAAGATGAGGTCACCCAGCGTCAGCGTGTCGCCGGGGCGCAGCTCCTTGCGGCGGATCTGCACGCCGTTGACGAACGTGCCGTTCTTGCTCTGCAGGTCGGTGACGAAGAAGCGCCCGTCGGAGGACTCGATGCGGGCGTGCTGGCGCGACAGGCTGCGGTGGGGAATGCAGATGCCCTGGTCGTCCGCGCGGCCAATGGTGATGGGCACGTCCCCCAATGGGTAGGACAGCTCATCCGGTTGCCCAGGGTTGTAGACGAGCATCGGCACGGCTTTCAGACCCCCTCCAGGGTCGCAAGCCTAGCCGAAAAGGACGCGCGCGAACCGCCCCGGCGGATTCAGCCGGAGCGGCGGGCCCTTGCCTTAAGCGGCGCTCGCGGCCGGAGCCAGGAGCCCCCGGTCGCGCAGCGTGTCGAGGATGCGCTCCAGCCCCGCATCCACCGTCTCCGCGTCGGAGCGGACGGTGATTTCCGGGGACTCGGGCGGCTCGTACGGGTCCGACACGCCGGTGAAGTGCGGAATCTCCCCGGCCAGGGCCTTCTTGTAGAGCCCCTTCACGTCACGGGCGATGAGCGCGTCCAGGCTGGCCTGGACGTAGCACTCCAGGAACGGGATGCCGGCCTGGGTGGCCAGGGCGCGCACCTCGTCCCGGGAGTTCTTGTACGGCGAGATGGCGGCGGTGATGACGCCCACCTCGTGCTTCGCCAGCACGCGCGCCACGTAGCCGATGCGCCGGACGTTCTCCTCGCGGTCCGCGCGGCTGAAGCCCAGGCCGCGGGAGAGGTACGTGCGCACCTCGTCCCCGTCGAGCAGCTCCACGCGCTGCACGGGCGACAGCTGCCGTGCCACCGCGGCGGACAACGTGCTCTTGCCCGCGCCGGACATGCCAGTGAACCAGAGGATGAAGCCCGGACGCTGTTGCATCGCCACTCCCCTACCTGTCCACCGCGGGACCGTTGATCATCCCCGCGCCCACGGTGGCGTTGGTGCCCTCGTCCACGAGGATGAAGCTGCCGGTGCTGCGGTTGCGCCGGTACTCGTCGAAGAAGAGCGGCACCGTCGTGCGCAGCGTCACCCGGCCCACCTCGTTGAGCTTCAGGCCGGGGCTCTGGTCGTCGCGGTGCAGCGTGTTGACGTCCAGCCGGTAGTGCAGCTGCTTCACCATGGCGCGCGCCATGCGGGTGGTGTGCTTGATGGCCAGACGCGAGCCGCTGTTGAGCTGCGTCGAGTCCGACAGCCAGCACACCATCGCGTCGATGTCCTGGCTCGCGGTGGGCGGGTTGCCCGGGCGGCACAGCATGTCGCCGCGGCTGATGTCCAGCTCCTCCTCCAGCGACACGTTCACCGACATGGGCGGGAACGCCTCCGTCAGCGGCTTGCCGGCCAGCTCCAGCGCCTTGATGCGCGTGGTGAAGCCGGACGGCATCACCATCACCTCGTCGCCCGGGCGCATCACGCCGCCCAAGAGCTGCCCGGAGTACGCGCGGTAGTCGTGGAACTTCTTCGCGGACGCGGGCCGGATGACGCCCTGCACGGGGAAGCGCAGGTGGATGAGGTCCCGGTCGGACGCGATGTGCACGTTCTCCAGGTGGTGCAGGAGCGTGGGGCCCTGGTACCAGGACATCTTCTCCGAGCGCGTCACCACGTTGTCCCCGCCCAGCGCGGAGATGGGGATGAACGACAGGTCGGACACGTCCAGCTTCATGGAGAACTGGCGGAACTCCTCCCGGATGCGGTCGAAGACGCCCTGGTCGTAGTCCACCAGGTCCATCTTGTTCACGCACAGCACCAGGTGCGGCACGCGCAGCAGCGACGCGATGAACGCGTGGCGCCGCGTCTGCTCCAGCACGCCCTTGCGCGCGTCCACCAGGATGAGCGCCAGGTCCGCCGTGGACGCACCCGTCACCATGTTGCGCGTGTACTGCAGGTGTCCGGGCGTGTCCGCGATGATGAACTTGCGCTTCGCCGTGGAGAAGTAGCGGTACGCCACGTCGATGGTGATGCCCTGCTCGCGCTCGGCCTTCAGGCCGTCCAGGAGCAGCGCCAGGTTGACGTACTCGTCGCCCCGGGCCTGGCTCGTGCGCTCCACAGCGGCGAGCTGGTCCTCGAGGATGGACTTCGTGTCGTACAACAGCCGCCCGATGAGGGTGCTCTTGCCGTCATCCACGGAGCCCGCGGTCGCGAATCTCAGCAGTTCCACTAGAAGTATCCCTCGCGCTTGCGGTCTTCCATCGCCGTCTCAGAGAACTTGTCGTCCGCGCGGCTGGCGCCACGCTCCGTCACGCGGGAGGCCGTCACCTCATCGATGACCTGCGCCACCGTGGACGCGGTGGACGGCACGCACGCGGTGCACGTCATGTCGCCCACGGTGCGGAAGCGCACCGTCTCCGTCGTCACCGTCTCGCCGGGAATCATGGACATGAAGGGCGACCAGGCCATCAGCATGCCGTCCCGGCGGAACACCTCGCGCCGGTGCGTGTAGTAGATGGACGGCAGCGCCACGTTCTCCCGGCCGATGTACTGCCAGATGTCCAGCTCGGTCCAGTTGGACAGGGGGAACACGCGCAGGTGCTCACCGCGGCGGTGGCGGCCGTTGTAGAGCGACCACAGCTCCGGCCGCTGGTTCTTCGGATCCCACTGGCCGAACTCGTCGCGGAAGGAATAGACGCGCTCCTTCGCGCGGGCCTTCTCCTCGTCGCGCCGGGCTCCGCCGAAGACGGCGTTGAAGCCGTTCTTCTCGATGGCCTCCAGCAGCGGCTGCGTCTGCAGGCGGTTGCGGGACGCGCGAGGACCCTTCTCCTCCGTCAGCTTCCCCGCGTCGATGGCCTCCTGCACGGACGCGACGATGAGCCGCGCGCCCAGTTCCGCCACCCGTTCATCGCGATACTGGATGACCTCCGGGAAGTTGTGCCCCGTGTCCACGTGCATCAGCGGAAACGGCAGCGGTGCGGGCCAGAAGGCCTTGACCGCCAGGTGCAACATCACCGCGGAGTCCTTCCCACCGGAGAAGAGCAGCACCGGCCGGTCCAGCTCCGCCGCGACTTCCCGGATGATGAAGATGGACTCGGCTTCCAGCGCCTCAAGATGTGAAAGCTCGTAGCTCACGGTCAGGCAAGCTACCACAACCCTTCCCACGCCCAACCGTGGCCGTGAAGGTTTCCGCTTCCGCGAGTGTGAGACACGCCGGATGCGACATGCCGGAGGGGGCGATGAAACATGGCCGGAGGACCTGCTGGGATGGATGTTTCACGGCCCCACTCCGGGTGCGTGCCCGGGGCCCCCACGCGGTGTGCGGGAGGCGGTTTCCGTGAGGGGGGCGCATGGTATAGACGGCCGCGCCATGGCAAGCGCAACCCCTCCCGTCCTCGACCGTTGGTTCCCGTCCCGCAAGCCGCTCCCGGAGCCGCGCCTGCGCCTGTTCTGCCTGCCGTTCGCCGGCGGGAGCGCGGCCATCTACCAGTCCTGGGGCATGGCGCTGCCCACGGGCGTGGAGCTGTGCGCGGTGCAGCTGCCCGGGCGCGAGCGGCGCCTGATGGAGCCCGCGCTCAAGTCCATGCCGGAGCTGATGGACGTGCTGATGCCGGCGCTGACGCCGCTGATGGACCGGCCCTTCGCGCTGTTCGGCTACAGCATGGGGGCGCGCATCGGCCTGGAGGTGGCCCGGACGCTGAAGCGCCAGGGCGGCCCGAAGCCGCTGGGCTTCATCGCCGCGGCGGCGCCCCCGCCGTCGCACAACGACCGGGAGCCCATCCACACGCTGGATGATGCGGGGTTCATCGCGAAGCTGCGCGAGTACGACGGCACGCCGGAGGAGGTCCTCCAGCACAAGGAGCTGCTGGAGCTCATCCTCCCCACGCTGCGAGCGGACTTCGCGCTGGCCTGGTCGGAGAACGGCAAGGACACGGCCCCGTTGGACATCCCGCTGTCCGTGTACGCGGGCAAGGGGGACAAGCACGTGGGCCTGGACATGATGGAGCACTGGCGCGCGGAGTCCACCGCCGACGTGCGCCTCCGCCACTTCGAGGGAGGCCACTTCTTCATCCGCACGCACGGGCCGCCGGTGCTGGCGGCCGTGCGCGAGGACCTGACGCGCTGGATGACGACGCAGGGTTAGGCCGTCTTGATGACCGGGGCCATGTCCCCGGCCAGCGGCACGGTGTGCTGCCAGCGCACCGTGAGCGCCCCGCTCCGGGGCCTGCGGAAGGCCAACGCCGCCTGGTGCCGGGCGGACGGCTTGTGCTGCATGAACTGCCACACGTCCGGCAGGTCGTTCATCCGCGGGTCGAAGCTGATGCCGGGCATCTGTCCCGGCACCAGATCGAAGCCGAACTGATCCAACGGCAAGGAAAGGCCCGCGCCGCGCGCCTTGATGTAGGCCTCCTTCAGGGTCCAGTACTCGAAGAAGCGCTCACGCTGGCGCTCCTTGGGCAGCGAGCGCAGGGCCTGCACCTCCGTCTTCGCGAAGTAGTGGTCGGCGATCTCCACCGTCTCGCCGGGCCGCTCCGCGTCTTCGATGTCCGCGCCCAGGTCCACGTCCCGGCCCACCGCGACCAGGGCCATGCCATCCGTGTGGCTCAGGTTGAAGCGCAGCCACTGGCCCTCGGGACCCACGATGGCGGGACGGCCGTACTCGTTGGGGACGAAGCGCCAGGCCTCCGGCGCGACGGGCGCGTAGCGCGACAGGGTCAGCCGCACCAGCGCGTGGGACACCAGGTACTGCCGCTGGTGCCGCTCGAAGTGGAAGCGCCGCTGCCGCTCGCGCTCGCTGGGGTCCAACAGGGCCTTGTAGGCCTCCAGGAGGCGCGGGTCGTCGATGCGCTCGGGTTCGACGATCCACACGTGGACCTCGTCGGGGCGCAGGTCGAGGGGCGTGGAAGAGAGGGACACCGTCATGTCGTGCAGGCAATCAGGAACCGCCGCGCCTGTCACGGGGGCTGGTCCGGCCGCTCGGCGGGCGCGTAGGCTTCACCGCCCTACGCTGAGGGGGAGAGACACGCATGGACCTGACCACCGCGACGACGAAGCTCCAGGCGCTGCGCCGGGACATGACGGGCCACACGGACCGGAACGACGAGCGCCGCATCCTGGACCTGCTGGAGGGCGCCACCAGCGAGGAGCTGAACTTCCTCCTGTCCAACGTGGACCTGGTGCGCCTGCTGTCGGACCTGGATGACCGGCTGGTGGGCCCGGACAACCACACGGCGCTCCTGGACCTGCTGTGCACGCGCCGCGCGGCGGAGCTGTCCCTGCCGGTGCGCGCGTCGCTGGCCACCGCGCTCCAGAAGGGCGCCACGCCCGCGCAGGCGGAAGCGCGGCTGCGCGACCTGTTCCTGGGACTGAAGGGCCGCGAGCTGACCGGGTTCAAGAACCTGCTGGAGGCGGGCGGCGAGTACCACGACCTGCACAAGCTGGTGTTCGACGACGTGGACGACATGGTGGTGCGCACCGAACTGCTCGCCCACTTCCAGCGCGAGGCGCAGGCCTTTCCCAGCGGCGAGAACAAGGTCCTGAGCGACATCGACGACACGTTCTTCGCCAACTGGGTGGACCAGCGCTACCCGCCGAAGACGGTGTACCCGGGCGTGCTCGCGTTCTACCAGGAGCTGGACCGGGGGCCGGGCATCATCCCGGGCCGCGCGGGCGACCTCGTCTTCGTGAGTGCGCGCCCGCAGGATCCGCTGGGCCTCATCGAGAACGCGACGCTGGACTCGCTGAGCAAGCGCGGCGTGCCGCTGGCGGTGATGCTCTCCGGCAGCTTCTTCTACCTCGTGGGCAACACGCGCATCGCGCAGAAGAAGTTCGAGAACTTCGAACAGTACGCGCGCCTCTTCCCCGAGTACGGCTTCGTCTTCGTGGGCGACAGCGGCCAGGGCGACGTGGAGTTCGGCGCCCGCATGCGCGAGTCCCTGCCCCAGGCGGTGCGCGCCGTGTTCATCCACGACGTGGTGGCGACGCCGCCGGAGCAGCGGGACGCCTGGCGCGCGAAGCACGTCTTCTTCTTCGACACGTACGTGGGCGCGGCGGTGGACGCGTTCCACGCAGGCGTCATCTCCCGCGACGGCGTGGACCGCATCGCCGCCGCCGCGACCGAATCACTGGCGGCCATCGCATTCCCCTCCCCGGCCCTGCGTCAGGCACGGGAGGCGGAGCTGGAGCGCGATCTGGCCCTGTTGCGGACGTTTTGAGCCCGCGCTGAAGGCCCGCGCCGCACGGTTTCCATCACCGGGCAGCCCACCGGTCCCGGACAGTTGGCGGGACGTACGAGGCACCCCAACCTTCCGGGCGCTTCACAGGGGTGAAGCGGCCGTCTGGGGACGGAAGGAAGGGCTCCGGGAGGTTCCCGGGGCCCTTCCGGGGCGTGAGGGGGCGCGCGGGACCGATGGAACTGTTTCCCATCCATTTGCTGTTCATCGTCGTCTTGATGAACCGCTACATCCTCGGCCCCTTCCTGCGGCGGCTGAAGGGGCGACGGTTCGAACGGGTGGACGACTCCTACCGTCCGAAGGTCGCCATCGTCGTTCCCCTGTTCAACGAAGGCCAGGGCATCTTCCACACCGTCCGGGCCCTGCTGGACCAGGACTATCCCAGCGAGCTCACCGAGATCATCGTCGTGGATGACTGCTCGCGCGACGACAGCGTCGCGTGGGCCACCAAGGCCGCGGAGGGCCACCCCAACGTCCGGGTGATGCGCAACCCGGAGAACATGGGCAAGCGCAAGGGCATCAACCGGGGCGTCCGCGCCGCGGTGGACGCGGAGATCATCGTCTCCGTGGACTCAGACGTGGTGGTGGAGAAGAGCGCCGTGCGCCAGCTCATCCGCCGCTTCGTGCACCCGAATGTCGCCGCGGTGGGCGGGCGCACCTTCGTCATCAACCGTCACCAGAACTGGCTGACGCGGATGATCGAAATCAAGTTCCACTTCGCCCAGAAGTGGCTGAAGGACCTGGAGCGCTCGTTCCGTCAGGTGATGTGCCTGTCCGGTTGCCTGACGGCGTATCGCCGTTCCGTGCTGCTGGAGCTGGAGCCCATCCTGGAGGCGCGCGCCATCGCGGGCATCCCCATCAAGTACGGCGAGGACCGCTTCCTCACGCGGCAGATCGTCAAGCACGACTACGAGACGGTCTACACGCTGGACGCGTACTGCTTCACCGCCGCGCCCTCCACGCTCGCGGGCTACTTCAGCCAGCAACTGCGCTGGCGGCGCTCCAACCTGGTGGACCTCATCTGCGGCCTGTCGCACGCGTGGCGGCTGCACCCGGTCATCACCGTGCACTACGTATCGCAGCTGGCGCTGCTGCTGGCGTACCCGGTGGTCATCGTCCACAACCTGCTCAACGGCGAGTTCTGGGACATCCTCGCGTTCCACTTCCTGGTGATTGGCCTGTTGGGCTTCATCTACCGGATGGAGACGCGCTACCTGCCGGAGGACCGGCGCGTGCACCCCGCGAGCTTCCTGCCCATGGCGCTGCTCATGCCGGTGACGTACGCGCTCTTCACGCCGCTGGCGCTGCTGACGCTCGACTCCGGGAGCTGGGAGACGCGCGGCAGTCCCACGACGGCGCCGGCGCCCTCCCCCGTTCCCGCCCCCGCGAAGCTCACGTCCAACTCCGCAGGCGAAGGAACCCCGTCATGAACCAGCAGGTCGCCAACCGGCTCAACTCCATCGCGGTGACCGCCTACAAGTTCATGGGCTCGGTGCTGCTGGCGCTGATCCTCCTGGGCCTGATGTCGTTCCTCGTGGTGCAGGGCTTCTTCCTGGCGAGCAACAGCTGGGCGGCGCCCACCATCCTGTCTCCCACCGACCCCAACGTGCTGGCGCTCAACGCGCAGGCGGCGCAGCAGGAGTCGGAGCGGGACGGGTTGATGGCCCGAAGGCGAGAGGCGTCGGACCGGCTCCTGGAGGCCGAGCGGACCGTGGCCGCGGAGCGGTCCTTCCAGCAGCGCTTCGTGGTGGCGCTCAAGGGGGAGAAGCGCTCCCGCGACCGGCTGGCGAGGCGGCTGTCCGCGCTGCGCCAGGAGTACCTGCGCACGGGTGAGGAGATCGCCGAGTCCAACCGCGCGTTCAGCGGCCTGTCCCGCACGCGGACGAACGCGCTCTACGGCGCGAAGCTGATGGAGCGGGAGGACGTGCTCACCGCCAACCACCACCTGGCGCAGATGGCGCAGAGCAACCTGTCCCTGGCGCAGGAGACGGTGGACCTGGACATGCGCCTGGACACGCTCCGGCGCGAGAGTGAGGGGCTCACCGCCGCGGAGAACGGCCTGGGCCGCGACACCGCCTCCGAAGGCCTGACGACGGACACGCTGCTGCTGGAGCGTGAATACACGCAGTCGGTGCTGGCGCTGGCCCGCGCGGACGCGCAGCGCAAGAGCCTGGAGGCGGACGTGCGCGCGCTGGACGACCGCATCCGCCGCTTCGACCACCTGCTCCAGGTGGTGCATGGCTCGCCGTACCTGAAGGCGGTGGAGCAGAACCTCAACGTGGCCTTCGTGCCCTACGAGAACCTGCCCAACGCCCGGGCCGGCACCCCGCTCTACACCTGCGCGCTCAAGATCTTCTGGTGCCGCGAGGTGGGCGTCGTGGGGCCCGTGCTGGAGGGTGAGATCTCCCAGCAGCACCCCATCCGCCAGTACCACTTGCGGGGCGTGATGGTGGAACTCCAGCTTCGGGATGCGCCAAGCGCGCGCGAGCCGCTGCTTCACCTGGGCCATCCCCCGTTGATGCTGTGAACCCCGTCGTGAAATCGGAAAGGAAGCGGAGGATGCGGACGAGCCTCGCGAGGGGAGCCCTGCTGGGGCTCGGGTTGTGGGCGGGCGTGGCGCCGGCGGAAGAAGCGGGGACGGTGCGGGCCCAGGGAGACCTCGCGAAGGGCTATTGCGAACGCGTGCGCGGCACCGCGAAGGCGGAGGCCGTGCTGGAGCTGGCGCCGGAGGTGTTCGCCAGTGTGGGCGCGGTGAACGCGGGCGACGCCACGGGAGGCTCGGACGACTTTCCCCTGGGCTCTCCCAAGCTGCGCGTCACCGCGGGGCTGGGCTACGACTTCGTGGGCCTCTACCGGGGCCACACGCTGCGCTCGCGCGCGGAGGCCGAGTGTCGCCGCTATCAGGCGCTCGCCGCGCTCCAGAGCGCCGTGGATCAGGGCTCGCGGCTGGGGGAAGCGGCGGCGCTGGACGCACGCTCCCGGGCCCTGGCCACCTCCCTGCCCCGCGCGGAGGAGCTGGTGGCCCATCTGCGCGACGACCTGCGCGACGGCGGCGCGACGCTGGAGGAGCTCAACGCGGTGCAGGTGCGGTTGGATCATCTGCGCTCGCTCGCGCGCGACACCGCCCAGGCCCGCGAGCGGCTGGCGCTCGAACCCGCGGTGCCGGAAGGGCAGACCCTGGGCGCGCTGATCAGCGCCTTCGAGGCCGCGGATGATCAAGTCGAGGTCCTGTCCGGCGGCCTGCGCACGGCGGGCGCGTGGCGCCTGAGCGTGCGCGGCGGCTACGACGAGGTCTTCGACGTGGACCAGAGCACGCCCCTCTTCGGCCAGCTCACGCTGGGCTACAACCTGGGCCAGCTGTGGCAGGGCCGGGCCAACGCCCAGGCTCGCGAGGGCCGCCGCCTGGAGTCGCGCGACGCGGTGGATGGAGCGCCCCGGCGGGTGCGCCAGCTCCTGGGCGAATTGCGCATCACCGAGCGCAGCGAGCAGCAGCGCCTGGGCGAGGTGTCCGCGCTGGTGTCCGACCTGCAGGGCCAGCTGCGCGAGGTGGAGCAGTTGCAGACGCGGCAGGTGCGCCGCTTCCGGGACTACCTGCTGCTGGAGCTGGCGCGACTGCAGGCGGAGCAGGCCTACCTGGGCGCGCATCTGAAGACCCTCCGCACGCTTCTGGGGGAAACGGGCCCATGAGCGACGCAAGGCAACGGCGGTGGGTGGCGCTCGGGACGTCGGGCGTGTTGATGCTGTGGGCGGGCGCACTGCTCCTGAGCCACGGCGCCTGCAACAGCGCGAGGAAGCCCATGGAATCCCCCGCATCCTCCAGCACGCGCGCGCTGCGCACCGACCCTCCGGCCACGAAGAACGGACTGGCCCCCGTCACGCGGGGGCAGCTGCACGTCACCGAAGGCCAGGTCGAGAACCTCCAGGAGGAAGAGGAACAGGATGGGACGCAGTTCGCCATCGAGGGGCCGCGCCAGCGCGCGGTCGTTCCGGAAACGACGGGGGACGAGGCGGAGCTGCGCTTCACGTGGTTGGGCGCCACCAGCGAGGTGGTTCCGCTGGCGTCGGGCCAGCAGCGCGAACAGGCGGGCCTCAAGCTGCGCGCGCGGGACGGCTGCAACGTCATCTACGCCATGTGGCGCATCGCGCCCTCCGCGGGCATCGTGGTCCAGTTCAAATCCAACCCTGACGACCACGAGAGCCGCGAGTGCGGCAACGCGGGCTACACCACCGTGCGGCCGCGCTTCATGGAGCCGTTGGATCGGCTGTCCCCCGGTGAGTCCCACGTGCTGCGCGCCCGCATCGACGCGAACGTGCTGACCGTGTACGCGGACGGTGTGCGCGTCTGGGAGGGATTGCTGCCCCCCGACGCGCTCGGCCTGGAAGGCCCCGCCGGGATGCGCACGGACAACGCGCGCGTGCGCTTCGAGCTGCTCGTGCCCCAGGCGGCCGGCCCCACCTCGCACCTCTGAGGCGGTCGTCCGGAACCCGCCCGTCGGGGCGAATGGCTGGGGGGCCCCCCTTGCATGGAAGATCCGGGCGTGGGTTGCTTGAGGCACCGATGCCCGACCGCGATCCGCTGGCCTCGACGTATCGTCCACCGCAGGGCCTGGAGGCGTTGGAAGACGCCCTCCGCCGCGACCTGGACATCCTGTCCTACCCTGCCCGCGGCTGGGTGCCGCCGCGCTCCACTCCGGACGGCCGTCCCATCCTGGACGTGCTCGTCGTGGGCGGAGGCCAGAGCGGGCTGGGGGCCGCGTTCGGGCTGATGCGCGAGCGCGTGACGAACGTGCTCGTGCTGGACGACGGCAGGGACGGCTTCCACGGGCCCTGGAAGACGTTCGCGCGGATGATCACCCTGCGCACGCCCAAGTACCTCACCGGTGCGGACTACAACATCCCCAACCTCTCCTTCCGCGCCTGGTACGAAGCGCAGCACGGCGCGGAGGGCTTCCAGCAGGTGGCCCTCATCCCGAAGGAGCTGTGGGCGGACTACCTCCTCTGGTACCGGCGCGTGCTGGGCATCCCGGTGAAGTGCGGCACCAAGGCGGGCGCGCTGCGCTGGCGCGCGGACCTGGACTGCTTCGAGGTCCCCGCCGCGCACAACAACGAGGCGGAGTTCCTCCTCGCGCGCAAGGTGGTGCTGGCCACCGGCATCGACGGCTCCGGCCGCTGGGAGGCGCCGCCAGAGGTGCAGCCGCTGCCGCGCGCGCTGTGGGCACACACGCATGACCCCATCGACTTCGCCGCGCTGAAGGGCAAGCGCGTGGGAGTGCTGGGCGCGGGGGCCTCCGCGTTCGACAACGCCTCCGTGGCGCTGGAGATGGGCGTGGGCCAGGTGGACCTGTTCTACCGCCGCAAGAAGCTGCCCAACGTGAACCCCTACCGCTGGGCGGAGTTCGCGGGCTTCCTGCGCCACCACGGCGACCTGCCGGACGCGCAGCGCTGGCGCTTCATCCGGCAGATCATCGACATGGGCCAGCTGCCGCCGCGCGACACCTTCGAGCGCGCCCGCCGCCACCCGCACTTCCACCTGCACGCGGAGAGTCCCTGGGTGGAGGTGAAGGCGCAGGACGGCATGGCCGTGGTGCGCACGCCGCACGCGACGCACGCGTTCGACTTCCTCATCATCGCGTCCGGCTTCACCACGGACCTGTCGCTGCGGCCGGAGCTGGCGGAGCTGCACCCGCACATCGCGCTGTGGAAGGACCGCTTCACGCCGCCGGAGAACGAACGGAACGCGGACCTGCTGCGCCACCCGTACCTGGGCCCCTCCTTCGAGTTCCAGGAGAAGCAGCCCGGCACCGCGCCATGGCTGGGCGGCGTGTTCAACTACACCTTCGGGTGCCTGCTCTCGTTGGGCTTCGGCGGCGCCAGCATCTCCGGCATGAAGTACAGCCTGCCCCGCCTGGTGGGCGGCATCACGAAACAGCTCTACCTGGATGACAGCGAGCGCCACTTCCGCGCGCTCGCGGACTACGCGACGACGGAGTTCGAGACGTGAGTGCATCTGTAACCGTGTTTCGCAGCGAGCGCGTGGTGACGCCCGAGGGCACGCGCGCCGCGGCGGTGGTGGTGCGCGACGGGCGCATCGAAGGCATCCACGCGACGGTGGACGTGCCGAAGGACGCGCAGGTGGTGGACCTGGGCCGGGACGCGCTGTTGCCCGGCATCGTGGACAGCCACGCGCACATCAACGAGCCCGGCCGCACGGACTGGGAGGGCTTCGCCACGGCGACGGCGGCGGCGGCGGCGGGCGGCATCACCACCGTGGTGGACATGCCGCTCAACTCCATCCCCGCGACCACGTCCCTGGCCGCGCTGCGCACCAAGGCGGAGGCCGCGTCCGGCCAGTGCGCCATCGACTACGGCCTGTGGGGCGGCGTCATCCCCGGCAACGCCCACGAGCTCCAGGCGATGGTCGACGCGGGCGCGCCGGGCTTCAAGTGCTTCCTCGTGCACTCGGGCGTGGATGAGTTCCCCGCCGCCACGCGCGAGGTGCTGGACGCGGCCATGCCCATCCTCGCGAAGGCGGGCGTGCCGCTGCTGGTCCACGCGGAGCTGACGGACCATGAACCGCCCTTCGCGGGCGACGTGCGCGCGTATGCCAGCTACCTCGCGTCCCGTCCGGCCGCGTGGGAGGTGGACGCCATCCGGATGATGATCGACCTGTGCCGCAAGCACCGCGGCCCCGTGCACATCGTCCACCTGTCCGCGGCGGACGCGCTGGACGACATCGCGAAGGCGAAGGCGGAAGGGCTGCCCTTCACGGTGGAGACGTGCCCGCACTACCTCACCTTCACCTCGGAGGAGATTGAGGCCGGCGCCACCCACTTCAAGTGCGCCCCGCCCATCCGCGAGGCGGCCAACCGCGAGCGGCTGTGGGACGCGGTGAAGAGCGGCCTCATCGATCTGGTGGTGTCGGACCACTCGCCCTGCACGCCGGCGCTCAAGAAGCTGGAGGCCGGAGACTTCTCCGGCGCGTGGGGCGGCATCGCCGGCTTGCAGCTCAGCGTGTCCGCGGTGTGGACGGGCATGCGCGCGCACGGCCTGGGCCTGGACACGCTGGTGGAGCGCATGGCGCACCGCACCGCGAAGCTGGCCGGATTGTCGGGGCGCAAAGGAGCCATCCAGCCCGGGCTGGACGCGGACTTCGTCGTCTTCGCCCCGGAGGCGCGCTTCAAGGTGGCGCCCGAGGACATCCGCCACCGGCACCGGCTGACGCCCTACGCCGGACGCGAGCTGGAAGGCCGGGTGATGAGGACATACCTGCGCGGCCAGCGTATCTTCGACGCCACCGAGGGACTGACGGGCCCGCGCATCGGCCAATGGCTGCCGCGCGGCTAGCCCCGACGGTCCGGGAGAGGAATGCCGATGCAAGCCGAAGCACCCGGGGCGATGCACGTCGCCTTCGCTGACTTGATTGATCTCGCCGCACGCAAGGTGGGCGGCAAGGCCCTGCTGGCCAACGACGAGTTCTTCGCGCCCAAGGAGTCGATGTTGGAGGCCGGGCGCGGCGTCTTCATCGCGGACAAGTTCACGGAGCGCGGCAAGTGGATGGACGGCTGGGAGACGCGCCGCAAGCGCGTGCCCGGCTATGACTGGTGCATCGTGAAGCTGGGCCTGCCCGGCGCCATCCACGGCATCGACGTGGACACCAACCACTTCCTCGGCAACTTCCCCGAGTACGCCTCGCTGGAGGCGTGCGAGGTGGACGGAGACCCGTCGGCGGAGTCGCTGGCGGAGGACGTGTCGCGCTGGACGGAGCTGGTCCCCAAGCAGCGCCTGCGCGGCGGTTCGCGCAACCTCTTCCCGGTGGCGAACGAGCGGCGCTTCACGCACGTGCGCCTCAACATCTACCCGGACGGCGGCGTCGCTCGCCTGCGCGTGCACGGACAGGTGCTGCCGGACTGGCACGCCCTCAAGAAGGCCGGGCTGGTGGACCTGGCGGCGGCGGCCAACGGCGGCTCCGTCGTCACGTGCAACGATCAGTTCTTCGGCACGAAGGACAACCTCATCTTCCCGGGCCGCGCGGCGAACATGGGCGAGGGCTGGGAGACGCGCCGCAAGCGCGTGCCGGGCTTCGACTGGATCGTCGTGAAGCTGGCCACGGCGGGCACGCTGCGCCGCGCGGAGGTGGACACCCACTACTTCAAGGGCAACTTCCCGGACCGCTGCTCGCTGGAGGGCATCCACCTGGAGGAGCCGCTGCTGGACTTCGCCAACGCGACGCACCTCCCGTGGAAGGAGCTGTTGCCCCAGTCGAAGCTCCAGGCGGACCACTGCCACGTCTTCGAGAAGGAGCTGAAGGACGTGGGCCCCATCACCCACGTGCGCCTCAACATCTTCCCGGACGGCGGCGTCAGCCGGCTGCGCCTCTTCGGGGAGCCGGCGTGACGACGCCGCTGGAGCGCCTGAACACCGCCACGACGGAGGAGGCCACCGAGGCCTTCACCCGCTGCTGCGGCAGCACGAAGTGGGTCCAGCGGATGCTGGCCGTCCGCCCATTCCGCGACGCGGAGCACGTGTACGCGGAGGCCGTGGACGCCTGGGCGCGCACGGGGCCGGAGGACTGGAGGGAGGCCTTCACGCACCACCCGCGCATCGGCGACGTGTCGAAGCTGCGGGAGAAGTTCGCCTCCACCGCGCAGTGGTCGTCACAGGAGCAGAAGGGCGTGGCCAGCGCGGATGAAGGCGTCCTGCAGGCACTGTCCCAGGGCAACCGCGACTACGAGTCCCGCTACGGCTTCATCTTCCTCGTCTGCGCCACGGGCAAGAGCGCCTCGGAGATGCTGGACCTGCTCCAGGACCGCATGCACCACACCCCGGATGAAGAGCTGAAGATCGCGGCCGGGGAGCAGGCGAAGATCACCCGCATCCGACTGGAGAAGCTCCTCGCGTCATGAGCACCCTCAGCACGCATGTCCTGGACACGAGCACGGGCCGTCCCGCGGAGGGGCTCTCCCTCACGTTGGAGGCCCGCTCGGGCGAAGACTTCCGGGAGCTGTCCCGGGGCGTCACCAACGCGGATGGACGGGTGAAGGACCTGTCGGGCGCGAACACGAAGCTTCAGCCCGGCGTGTACCGCCTCACCTTCGACACCGGGGCCTGGTTCCAGGCCCGGGGGCAGCGGGGCTTCTACCCGTATGTGCAGGTCGTGTTCGAGGTCACCGCGACCGACGAGCACTACCACGTCCCGCTGCTCCTGAGCCCCTTCGGCTTCTCCACCTACCGGGGAAGCTGAAGGCCGGGGCAGCTGAAGCGTCAGACGCGCGGCGGTTCGACGGGCGCCTTGTCCACGGCGGGCGCCTTGTCGCCGCCGCGCTCCACCTTCTCCGGCTTGTCCGCGACGGGCTCCGCGCAGAGCGAGGAGTTGTTGGACTTGCACGCGCCGCCGTTCTGCAGGTCGAACTGCCAGCGGTGACGCGGGCACACCACGTAGCGGCCCTCCTCCACCCAGCCTTCGGCCAGGTCCGCGCCCTGGTGCGGGCAGAAGCGCTGGATGGTGAAGCGCTTGCCGCCGGCCTCCACCACGGTGCGCTCCTTCTGGGCCTCCGTGGCGCGGATGCCGTCGCAGAACTCGCGGATGTCCTCCACCTCCACGCCCAGGAAGCCGTGCAGCACGGGCTCGTAGACGTCCGGGTTGCGGGACAGCCGCAGACGGAAGGACAAGAGGAAGTCCTCCCAGTTCAGCTTCCGGTCCAACACGCGCACGATGTCGCTCGCGCTCACCTTCATCGCGTAGCGGCTCTTGTCGCGCATCTCCGTCACTTCATCCACGCGGCGGCCCTTGAAGTCCACGCGCAGCAGCCGCGTGGGCGCCTCCGTCAGCTCCACGTAGAACGGCATGCCCACGCGGTCGTGCAGATCCAACAGGTCCAGCTTGCGCTGCAGCTCCACGCGCAGGCGGGCGTGGATTTCATCCACCTCCTCGCGCATCAGGTTGCGGCGGCGCTCGCGGAAGACGTAGGCCATGTCCTTCGCGTACGTGTGGAGGTACTCCTTGAAGTTCTCCGTCGTCACGCGCTCCGGCACCTGGGACACGAACTCCAGCGAGCCCGCGTCCAGCACGTCCCCGGGCATGGGCTCCAGGTAGCGCGTGGGCAGCGTGGGCATGCGCTTCTCCAGGTAGGAGAAGAGCACGGACGCGCGCGGGAAGATGTTCACGTCCTGGAAGTTCAGGTTGAAGAGCGCCGGGTCCAGGAAGGCCGCCGGGCCCGCCGCCGCGATGTACGCGCGGGGCTGCACCACTTCCAACGCGCGCGCCACCGCCTCGAACTTGCTGTCGCGCTTCTTCAGGCTGATGGCCGAGTACGTCTCCTGCGGGTACTCGTAGCAGGTGGGGTGCCAGATGGCGCCGGAGAACTGGGCGGAGAAGACGTCGATGGGCCCCTCCTCCGCGATGACGCGCACCAGGCGGTCGTGCATCTTGCAGTCGTTGATGTTGAGGAAGCACTGCCCGTCGCCGCGCACCATCACGCTGGAGTCGCGGTTGGTGCCCTGTTCCGACACGAAGAGCTTGATGTAGCCGCCCTTGATGGGAATCTCGCGCGAGTCCTCGCACGCGATGACGCGCTTGCAGCCGTACTTCTCGAAGATGTCCCGCAGCTCCGAGCGGCGGAACTTGGGCACCAGCACGGTGAAGTCCCGCTTCGCGATGGTGGCCAGGAACTCCGGGTCGAAGTGATCCTTGTGCTCGTGGCTGATGTAGAGGAAGCGCTCCTTGCCCGGCGTCTCCAGCAGCTCCTTCACGCGCGGCGCCAGGTGGTGGTTGCGCGGCAGCTGCATCCACGCGGAGTCGAAGGCCCCCTGGGGCGTCAGCCACGGGTCCATGACGACGAGCGCTCCAGCGGTCTCCACCGCGAAGCCCGCATGACCCAGGAAGGTGATCCGCATGAACGTCGTCCCTCGTGTGGAAGGCCCGGCCGGGAAGACCGCGCCCTGGAGTGGCTGTGTGCGCGCGGCCCATGGCCCCGGCGTCAGCTAGGCTGCGAAGCTAGGGCGTCTCTTTCCAGCGGCACCCCGGCGCGCCCCTCCTGTCGGAAAGCCCACGCACGTCCCGTCAGGCCGCGAACAAAAAAAGAGGGAGGCCCACGTGGGCCCCCCTCTCTTGCTGCATTCAGGACGTGCGGCGTGCGGACTGACTAGGGCTGGATTTCCCGGACGCTCATCCACTTGAAGTCCACGTCCGAGGCGTTGTCCCAGCGGAACGTGGCGATGGGGCCGCCCCAGGTAATCGGCATGGCGCCCACGGAGCCGCCGCAGTGCTGGGCATCCCCGCCCCAGCCGCCGTCGTCGGTCATGTCGTAGACCTTGGTCCAGGTGACCTTGTCGGCGTTGTCGTTGAGGTACAGCTCCAGCTTCACCGCTTCCGCGCCGTTCGCACCCGGCACGTTGTGCATCACGGCCTTGAAGCCCACCCAGCGGCCCTTCAGCGCGGAGGCGGCCGGCTTGTACGGCGCCTGGTCGTAGGACACGTGCCAGGTCTCCTTCTCCCAGCGCACGCGGCCGTCGTAGTGCAGACCGCCCTTGTAGCTGCTGCCCTCGCAGCCGGAGTTGTTGTCGTTGTGCTTCCCGCCGCGCGCGTACCAGGCGAAGTTGTCCTGGTTGTTGTTCACCGCGTTGACCTTCACGAAGCCGGTCATCTCGATGTTCTTCCAATCGTTCGGCGCCTGCATGTAGCCGCGGCTCGCCAGCACGTCGCGGTCATACGTGGCGATCTGCTTCGCGTCGTAGCCCGAGGCCGGGAAGGCGCTCATGCGCACCTTCGTGCTCTTCATCTTCCAGGAGCCGTCCGCGTTGCGCGTGATGGTGCCCTGCGGATCGAAGCGCTTGTCCGCGGTGGCATCCTCCGCGAGCGCCCAGGACTCACCGCCCGGCAGTGAGGGGTACAGCATCGTCACGCCGAAGCCATCCACGCCCGACGGAGCAGGAGCTGGTGTGTCCTCCGGCGGTGCGGTGGGCGTGGGCGCCGTGGGGTCCTGCGGGGCCTCCGTCTCCGAGGGGACGGGCTCCGGAGTGCCCTCCGGCTCGGGGGCCGGCGTGGGCGTCGCGGGGACGCCAGGGGCTGGCTCTTATACACATCTGACGCTGCCGACGATAAGGCT
>NZ_RAWR01000330.1:0-7731 GCF_003986945.1 Corallococcus sp. AB018
CCCCTACGCGCTCGCCGGCCCCGCCCACCGCACGGACGCCTTCTTCCACGTCGACGTCCGCGACGGTCATCTCCCGAGGTCCCGGTTACGTGCAGCGTCCGGGTTCCACGGGCGGGCGTCCTGGTGGGCCGCCGGGCAGCCGTCCGGGTGGTCCGGGTGGTCCTGGCAGCCGTCCGGGTGGTCCGGGTGGGCCTGGCAGCCGTCCTGGCGCGCCCATGCAGGGCCGCCCGGGTGGGCCGCCCATGAACCGTCCGGGAGCGCCCATGCAGGCGCGTCCGGGCCAGATGGGGCCGGTGCGTCCGTCCTCGCCGCCCACGGCCGGCACGGGAGCCCCGGTGCAGCCGACCGGCCCGACCATCATGGTCGGCGGCGTCCCGCACGCCCAGGTCGCGCCCACGCCGGGTGCCCAGGCGCGCCCCACGGCCACCCAGGCCGTGGTGATTTCGCGCCCGCTCATCCAGGTCCGCCGCGTCACGCCCACCACGACCCAGGCCAAGCAGTACCCCATGGCCCCGGGCCGCACGGCGCTGGGCACGGAGAAGCGCGAGTACAAGGTCGTCCCGGATCACCTGGGTCGCGGCCGCGAGCTGGTGGACGTCTCCAAGAACAAGGAGCGTGGCCAGCGCAAGCGCACGGGTCCTGAGACGACCAGCGTGTCCAAGCAGGAGCTGTCGGACATGGTCTGGGGCCGCATCCAGATCCCCGTCCGCGGCAAGAAGCGCAAGCCCACGAAGAAGGGCGCCAAGACGCAGATCACCCAGATGGCCGAGGAGAAGAAGGTCATCAAGCTCCAGGAGGGCATCAGCGTCTCCGACCTGGGTCAGCGCATGGGTATCCGCACCGCGGAGCTCATCAAGAAGCTGATGGGCATGCAGAAGATGGCCACGGCGAACCAGATTCTGGACGCCGACACCGCGGAGCTCATCGCCACCGAATACCACTGGAAGGTCGAGCGCGTCGGCTTCGAGGTGGAGGACTACCTGCCGGAGGTCGCGGCCAAGGCCGAGGACGAGCGTCCCCGTCCGCCGGTGGTCACCATCATGGGCCACGTCGACCACGGCAAGACGAGCCTGCTGGACGCCATCCGCCAGGCCAGCGTGGCCTCGGGCGAGGCGGGCGGCATCACCCAGCACATCGGCGCGTACAGCGTGTCCACCGCGCGCGGAGACGTCACGTTCCTGGACACCCCGGGCCACGAGGCCTTCACGTCCATGCGCGCCCGTGGCGCCAACGTGACGGACATCGTGGTGCTGGTGGTGGCCGCGGACGACGGCGTGATGCCCCAGACCATCGAGGCCATCAAGCACGCCAAGCAGGCGGAAGTGCCCATCGTCGTCGCCATCAACAAGATGGACGTCCCGGGCGCCAATCCCGACCGCGTGAAGAAGGACCTCGCGAGCCAGGAACTGGTGCCGGAAGAGTGGGGCGGCGACACCATCATGGTGCCCGTCTCCGCGAAGACGAAGATGAACCTGGATCTCCTCCTGGAGAACCTGGCGCTGCAGGCGGAAGTCCTCGAGCTGACGGCGAATCCCTCCCGTCCGTCCGTGGGCGCCGTCGTGGAAGCGAAGCTGGAGCGTGGCCGCGGTCCCGTGGCCACGGTGCTGGTGCAGGAGGGCACGCTCAAGCTGGGCGACGCCATCGTCACCGGCACGCACTACGGCCGCGTCCGCGCCATGAACAACAGCCGCGGCGAGGCGGTGAAGGAAGTGAAGCCGGGCTACTGCGCGGAGGTCGTCGGCCTGTCCGGCGTGCCCACCGCGGGTGACGCCATCAACGTCGTCTCCGACGAGAAGGCGGCCAAGCAGATCGCCGACCACCGCGGCATGAAGGAGCGGCAGACGGAGCTCGGCAAGGTCAGCCGCGAGTCCCTGGAGCAGCTCTTCGCCAAGACGAAGGCGGGCGGCGGTCCCAAGGAGCTGCGCGTCATCATCAAGGCGGACGTGCAGGGCTCGGCGGAGGCCGTGCGCCAGGCGGTGGACAAGCTCACCACGCACAAGGTGCGGGTGGTCATCATCGACGCGGGCGTGGGCGCCATCACGGAGACCGACGTCATGCGCGCCGCCGCTTCCAAGGGCGTCGTGCTGGGCTTCAACGTGAAGCCGGAGTCGGGCTCGGAGGCCGCGGCCAAGGCGCAGCAGGTGACGCTGCAGAGCTACTCCATCATCTACGAGCTCATCGACGGGGTTCGCTTGGAGATGGAGGGCCTCCTGGAGCCCATCCGCACCGAGCGCAAGCTGGGCCGTGCGGAGGTGCGCAACACCTTCAATGTGCCGAAGCTGGGAACCATCGCCGGCGCGGCCGTCCTGGACGGCGTGATGAAGCGCGGCTCGTTCGTGCGCCTCATGCGCGAGAACAAGCAGCTCTTCTCCGGGAAGATGGCGTCGCTGCGCCGCTTCAAGGACGACGTGAAGGAAGTCGCGCAGGGCTTCGAGTGCGGTATCGGCATCGAGAACTTCAACGACCTCAAGGCCGGCGACATCATCGAGGCCTACGAGATCGAGGAGACCCGGCAGAGCCTCTCGTAGTCCTGGAGAGGCGCACTCGACGGACCCCGGGGAAAGGCCCCACCTTTCCCGGGGGATGGACGATGCGACGGCGCCTGGGCGTGGATGACGCGCCCGGCGGCCGTTGGCCTGGGGGACCTCTATGTTCGTCGGAGTCGCACGCCTCACCCTCCAGATTCCGGAGAGCGCCTCGCTGAAGTCCAAGCGGCAGGTGCTCCGCCGGGTGACGGACCGGGTGAAGGCCCGCTTCAACGTGGCCGTCGCGGAGGTGGACGACCAGGACCTCTGGCAGAAGGCGTCGGTGGCCCTGGCCGTGGTGGGCAACGCGCGCGGGCACGTGGATGAGCAGCTGGAGAAGATCATCCACTTCATCGAAGAGATGTACGTCGCGCCGCTGATGGCCCGGGAGACGGAGATCGTCGCCTTCGGGGACACGCTCTACTCGGACAAGGGGCCGGTGGCTGGCGCCTTCCGTGCTCCAGCGAAGGTGCCAGACCTGGAGGACGAGGACGCCCACCTGTCTCCCGAGGACGCGAACTCGCACTCGGAGGCGGCGATTGCCCGCTTCCTGCGCAGCGACCGCTCGCTGGCGGAGGCGGAGGGGCTGGGTTCGTGGGAGCAGCGGCACGAGGGCGCGGGCCCCGGGCCCGGGACTTCACGACCCACGGGTGAGGGTGGAACGCTGAATCTGGACGACGCGCGGGCCAAGGCCCGGGCGCTGCGCAACCCGCGAGATTGGGAGAAGAAATGACGACGCATTCACGACCCGAGCGCGTGGGGCAGGAAATCCAGGCGGCCATCGGCGCCCTGCTGACGCGCGGGGAATTGCGCGACCCGCGCATCGGCTTCATCACCATCACCGGCGTGAAGGTGTCGCCGGACCTGCGGGTGGCGAAGGTCTTCTATTCGATGCTGGGCACGGACCAGGAGAAGGCGGACACGCAGAAAGGCCTGGAAGCGGCCAAGGGCTTCGTGCGCCGCGAGGTGACGTCCGCGGTCAACCTGCGCGTGTCGCCGGAAATCTTCTTCGCCTTCGACGCGTCCGTGGGCGAGGGCGATAAGATCGACCGGCTCCTGCGCGAGGTGCGCGGCAAGGAAGGCTGGTAGGCCCCGCTTCATGGACGGCGTTCTCGTCATCGACAAGCCCCTGGGCCCCACGTCCTTCGACGTGGTCCGGCAGGTGCGCGGCCTGCTGAAGGTGAAGAAGGCGGGCCACACGGGCACGCTGGACCCCATGGCCACCGGTGTGCTGCCGGTGTGCCTGGGAGAGGCCACCAAGGTCGCCGGCATCATCACGGAGGGCGACAAGGCCTACGACGCCGTGGTGCGGCTGGGCGTGGAGACGGACACCCAGGACGCCCAGGGCAAGCCCACGGCGGAGGCCCCGGTGCCCCCGCTGACGGCCCCGCTGCTGGAGGCGGCGCTCGCCCGGTTCCGGGGCACGTTCGACCAGGTGCCGCCCATGTACTCGGCGGTGAAGGTGGCCGGGAAGCGGCTCTACGAACTGGCGCGCGCCGGGGAAGAGGTGGAGCGGGCCAGCCGCAGCGTCACCGTGCATGAGCTGGTGCTGCGCGACTTCTCCGCGGACCGGCTGACCCTGTCGGTGCGGTGCACCAAGGGGTTTTATGTGCGCACGCTGGCGTACGACCTGGGCCGCGCGCTGGGCTGCGGGGCGCACCTGGAGGCGCTCCGGCGCACCATGAGCGGCCCCTTCACGCTGGCGCGCGCGCTGCCCCTGGGGGACCTGGCGTCCCTGTCTCGCGAAGCGGTGGCCGGTCGGCTGGTGTCGCTGGCGGACGCGCTGACGGACCTGCCGGCGGTCCGGGTGACCGCGGACGAGGCCCGGCGGGTGTTGCACGGCGTCCCCGTGGAGGTCGCCCCCGTGCCCGGCCGGGTGCGGGTGCTGGGCCCGGATGACGCGCTGCTCGCCATGGCGGAAGTGGTGGGCGGACGGCTGCGTTACCAGCGGGTTTTCAACTGAGTGGCCACCCGCACCCATGACATCACCGTGAGCGTGGCCCCGGGCCTTCGCGGCGCCTTCGACGGGCGGCGCGAGCTGTCCCTGGGCGTACCCGCGACGGCGGGCATCGGCGACGTGGTGGAGGCGCTCCTGCGCTTGTATCCCCGTACCCGTCAGTTGTTGGCGGGTGATGGTGGCGAGGCGGGGGGCGCCTATCTGCACGTGGCCCTGGACGAGGCCTCGGCCCGGGAGCTCTCCCCGGGCGGAGGCGGAATTCCGGGCGGTTGCCGGTTGTACGTCTTCGCACTGTCCCGGCCCCCCAAGGGCGGACGGACAGTCGGCGAAGGTTGACCCCCCAGGGGGTGAAGCTTATAAGCGGCCCGCTCGTTAGAAGGACCATGAGGCCGGGTCTGTACCCCTCCGCGGACCCAGGCGGCACGAGCGGTCACCCCGGAGCGGGATTCAGGAAGAAGCCCATGTCGTTGCATCAGGAACGCAAGAGCGAGCTGGTCACGAAGTACCGCACCCACGAGTCCGACACCGGCTCGCCCGAGGTGCAGGTGGCGCTGCTGTCCGAGCGCATCAACATGCTCACCGAGCACTTCAAGACCCACAAGAAGGACCACCACTCCCGCCGCGGTCTGCTGAAGCTGGTCGGTCAGCGCCGCCGCATGCTGGACTACCTCAAGTCCAAGGACGTGGCGCGCTACAAGAAGCTCATCGAGGGTCTCGGCATCCGCAAGTAGTCCTCGAGCAGCACCCGGGGCGCTGGCACACCACCAGCGCCCCATGCATTTGGGCAGCACGTTTCACGGCGAAGGAGTGGGCGAGGGAGAGGTGGAGGCGGGCTCTTTTGGTTTCCGTTCAGACCGGCCGACCCGGAAGTCACGGGTGGGCGGGTGTGATCAGGGATCAAGAGGTCTGGTCCATCCCTCCGGCGCTCCGCAACGGAGCCCGTTTCCGCAGTACAGGCAGCGTTCGTCTGGCATGTGCCTGCTTCAGGCCCTGGCGACCGCTCAATCCCAGAGGGCCCCTTCCGGGCGGCTCCTGCCCCACGCACGTGGGCGGGCCGCGGCTGGCAAGGGTCCTCGCACGCGAAGCAGGCACAGAGGCCACACGACATGTTGAAGAAGAGCGTCAAGATTGGTGAGAACGAGCTGAGCATCGAGACGGGCCGCCTGGCCAAGCAGGCCGACGGTTCCGTGGTGGTCCGCTACGGCGACACCATGCTGCTCGTCACCGCGGTGAGCGCGCGGGAGAAGAAGGACATCGACTTCCTGCCCCTCACGGTGGAGTACCAGGAGAAGCTGTACTCGGCGGGCCGCATCCCGGGCAGCTACTTCAAGCGCGAGGGCCGCCTCACGGAGAAGGAGACGCTGGCCTCCCGCGTGGTGGACCGCTCCCTCCGTCCGCTGTTCCCGGAAGGCTACGCCTACGAGACGCAGGTCATCTCGTCCGTCATCTCCGCGGACCCGGAGAACGAGGGTGACATCCACGGCATCACCGGTGCCTCCGCGGCGCTGTGGGTGTCGGACATCCCGTTCAACGGCCCCATCGCGGGCATCCGCGTGGGCCGCGTGGGCGGTCAGTTCGTGGCCAACCCCACCGCCAAGCAGCGCGAGCAGAGCGACCTGGACCTCGTCATGGCGGTGAGCCGCGAGGCCATCGTGATGGTGGAGGGTGGCGCGGAAGAGGTCAGCGAGGCGGACATGGTGGCGGCGCTGGAGTTCGGCCGTCAGAACGCCCAGCCCGCGCTGGACATCCAGGACCAGCTGCGCACGGAGCTGAAGAAGCAGGTCCGCTCCTACGACAAGCCCGCCACCATCGACGAGGGCCTGCGCAACCAGGTCCGCGAGCTGGCGCTGGAGGGCGTGAAGGCCGGCTACGCCATCAAGGAGAAGGGCGCGCGCTACGAGGCGCTCTCCAAGACGAAGAAGGCGGCGGTCGCGGCGCTCAAGGAGAAGCTGGGCGCGGAGTTCACCCCGCAGGTGGAGAAGCACGCCAAGCAGGTCATCGAGGACCTGAAGTACGACCACATGCGTGAGCTCACCGTGAATGGTGGCCGCATCGGTGACCGTCCGCACAACGTGGTGCGCTCCATCACCAACGAGGTGGGCGTGCTGCCCCGCACGCACGGCAGCGCGGTCTTCACCCGCGGCGAGACGCAGGCGCTCGTGGTCGCCACGCTGGGCACCAGCGAGGACGAGCAGCGGCTGGAGCTGCTCAGCGGCCAGGCCTTCAAGCGCTTCATGCTGCACTACAACTTCCCGCCGTTCAGCGTGAACGAGACCAAGCCCCTGCGCGGCCCCGGCCGTCGCGAGGTCGGTCACGGCGCCCTGGCGGAGCGCGCGCTGCGCAACATGATTCCGGCCAGCGACTCGTTCCCGTACACCGTGCGTCTGGTGTCGGAGATCCTCGAGTCCAACGGCTCCTCGTCCATGGCCTCTGTGTGCGGTGGCACGCTGGCGCTGATGGACGCGGGCGTCCCCATCAAGGCGCCGGTGGCGGGCATCGCCATGGGCCTGGTGAAGGAGGGCGAGAAGATCGCCATCCTGTCCGACATCCTGGGTGACGAGGACCACCTGGGCGACATGGACTTCAAGGTCTGCGGCACGTCCAAGGGCATCACGTCCATCCAGATGGACATCAAGATCACCGGCCTCACCACGGAGATCATGAGCCGCGCGCTGGAGCAGGCGCGTCAGGGCCGCGTGCACATCCTTGCGGAGATGGCGAAGACGCTGGACGCGCCGCGCAAGGAGATCAGCCAGTTCGCGCCGCGCATCACGACCATCCAGATCCGTCCGGAGTTCATCAAGAACGTCATCGGGCCGGGCGGCAAGGTGATCAAGGACATCATCGCCCGCACGGGTGCCGCGATTAACATCGAGGACACCGGCCGCGTGGACATCGCCAGCGCGAACGGCGAGGCGGTGAAGGCGGCCATCGCGATGATCCAGGCGCTCACCCGCGAGGCGGAGATCGGGAAGATCTACACGGGCACCGTCCGGAAGATCGCCGAGTTCGGCGCCTTCGTGGAGCTGTTCCCGGGCACCGACGGCCTCATCCACATCTCCGAGCTGTCCGACAAGCGCGTGAAGAGCGTGTCGGACGTGCTGACCGAGGGCGACGAGGTGCTGGTGAAGGTCGTCAGCATCGACAAGACGGGCAAGATCCGCCTGTCGCGCAAGGAGGCCATGGCCGAGCGCACCGCCGCGCAGGGCACGCCCCCGGCCGCCGCCGCCCCGGCCGCCCCGGCCGCCC
>NZ_RAWR01000331.1:0-7446 GCF_003986945.1 Corallococcus sp. AB018
GGGGAAGCGACCGCGGAGGACCGGCGCAAGAAGCTCTTCGGCGCGTTCGACAAGTCCGCGAAGCCCACCGAGCCGGAGGAGCTGGAAGGCGCCGAGGACGGCGACCCGGACGGTGACTCCGCGGTGGCGGAGGGCGAGCGGTACTACGGCCTTCTGAAGTCCCAGGTGCGCCGTCACTACAACGTGGCGGACACCATCCCCGACGCGGAGCGCCTGTACCTGAAGGCGCAGGTGGCCATGAAGCTGGGCCGCGCGGGCGAAGTGCTGGACGTGAGCCTGGCCAAGGCCAGCGGCAACGAGCTGTTCGACTCGGCGGTGGTGGCCGCCGTGCGCAAGGCATCCCCCTTCTCTCCTCCCCCCGATGCGCTTCGCGACGCGCTCCAGAAGAACGGCGTCGTCCTGGTGTTCAGCCCATGAAAGCCCTCCTGCTGTCGCTCCTCCTGGTCCCCGCGCTGGTGCTGGCGCAGGCGCCCGTCATCGAAATCTCCGGCGCGAACTTCCGCCCGCTGCCGCTCGCGGCCCCCGCGCCCGTGGTGCAGGAGGGCGCGGACAAGAAGTCCGCGCAGTCCTTCGACACCGCCTTCACGTACGACCTCACCGCCTCCGGCATCTTCCAGGTGCTGGACCGCGCGGGCTTCACCGCGGACGCCAAGGAGGGCATGACGGCGGGCAGCATCAACTTCAGCCGCTGGGCGGACGTGGGCGCGGAGTCGCTGGTGAAGGTGTCGCTGGCGCAGGACGGCGGCGCGCTGCGCGGCGAGCTGCGCCTGTTCAGCGTGGCCACGGGCAAGGAAGAGATGAAGGTGTCCAAGGACGCACCGGCCGGTGAGCCCCGGCAGCTGGCGCACGCGCTGGCGGACGCGCTCTACCGGCACTTCACCCGCGAGGCGAGCCCCTTCCTGTCGCGCATCACCTACGTGCGCAAGGCCGCCGCCAACCGCGACGTGTACGTGGCGGACTGGGACGGCATGAACGCGCAGGCGCTCACCAAGGGCGGCACGCACATCCTCCCCACGCTCAGCCCGTCCGGCCAGGTGGCCTACACGTCCTACCGGAAGAACCGGCCGGACATCTACGTGCAGTCCCCCGGCGGCGAGGCGAAGCCGCTGGTGACCGACGGCCAGATGGCCACGGGCATCGCGTACTCGCCGGACGGCAAGCGCATTGCCTATGCGCTGGCGGAAGGTGAGAGCGCGCAAATCTACGTCGCCGCGGCGGACGGCTCCGGCGCGAAGGCCGTCACGGACACGCCCTACGGCCTCAACACCAGCCCCACCTGGTCGCCGGACGGCAAGCGCATCGCGTTCGTGTCCAACCGGGGCGGCAGCCCGCAGGTGTACGTGATGGGCGCGGACGGCTCCGGCGTGAAGCGGCTCACCTTCCAGGGCAACTACAACCAGACGCCGGACTGGTCGCCGCGCGGGGACCTCATCGCCTTCACCGCTCGCGACGAGCGCAACGCGTTCGACCTCTTCACCGTCAACGTGGACACGGGCAAGGTGACGCGCCTCACGCAGGACCAGGGCAACAACGAGGAGCCCACCTTCTCTCCCAACGGCCGGCTGATCATCTTCAGCACCAACCGCAACGGCGGCGCGCACCTGTGGGTGATGACCGCCGAAGGCAACAACCAGGTGCCGCTGCCCATGGAGAAGGGCAACTGGCTGACCCCGGACTGGGGCACCGCTCCGGCGGCGAAGTAGTCCGTCACTGCGGGTGACGTTGACAGGGGGGACGCGCCGGGGTGCATTGCGCACCCCATGAGCGCTCCCCTCCCCGCCCACAAGACCCACTGGGGGTTGGACCCCCAGGTCGTCTTCCTCAACCACGGCTCGTTCGGCGCCTGCCCCAAGCCGGTGCTCCAGCACCAGTCGGAGCTGCGGGCCCGGCTGGAAGCGGAACCCGTGCGCTTCCTCGCCCGCGAGGCGGAGCCGCTGCTGGACGAAGCGCGCGCGGTGCTCGCGGCCTTCGTGGGCGCCAGCGCGGATGACCTGGCGTTCGTGCCCAACGCCACCACGGGCGTGAACACCGTGCTGCGCAACCTGCGCTTCCAGCCCGGCGACGAGTTGCTCACCACCGACAACGAATACAACGCGTCCAAGAACGCGCTGGACGTGGCCGCCGCGGAGAAGGGCGTGAAGGTGGTGGTGGCGAAGCTGCCCTGGCCCGTGAGTTCGCCGGAGTCGGTGGTGGACGCGGTGATGGCGCAGGTGACGCCTCGCACGAGGCTGCTCCTCGTGGACCACATCACCAGCCAGACGGCGCTGATCATGCCGCTGGCGGAGCTGGTGCGAAAGCTGCGCGAGCGGGGCGTGGAGACGCTGGTGGACGGCGCGCACGGGCCGGGCATGGTGCCGCTGGCGCTCCAGGAGCTGGGTGCGGCGTACTACACGGGCAACTGCCACAAGTGGCTGTGCGCGCCCAAGGGCGCCGCGTTCCTGTACGTGCGCCGCGACCTGCAGGCGGACTTCAAGCCCATGGTGGTGAGCCACGGGCACAACTCGCCGCGCGCGGACCGCTCGCGCTTCCGGCTGGAGTTCGACTGGGTGGGAACGGTCGACCCCACGCCCTTCCTGTGCATCCCCACGGTGATCCGCTTCATGGAGGGGCTCGTTCCGGGCGGGTGGCCGGAGGTGATGGACTCCAACCGGCGGAAGGTGCTGGCCGCCCGGCGACTGCTGGACGCGAAGCTGGGCAACGCGACGCCGCTGTGCCCGGAGTCCATGGTGGGCAGCATGGCGTGCGTGGCCCTGCCGGACGGCTTCCCGGAGCGCCCTGAACCGCCGCTCTACGTGGATCCCCTCCATGTGCGCCTGTTCGAGGAGCACCACATCGAGGTCCCCGTCACGGCCTGGCCCCGGGCGCCCCGGCGGCACCTGCGGCTGTCCGCGCAGCTCTACAACTCCGCGGCGGACTACGAGGCCCTCGTGCGCGCTTTGGAAGCGCTGCTGCGTTGAGTAGTGTGCGCGGCATGCCGCGCTTCGCATCCATCGATATCGGGACCAACTCCGTGCTGCTGCTGGTGGCGGACCGCCAGCCGGACGGCCGCTTCCAGGCCGTGGTGGAGCGCGCGGAAATCACCCGCCTGGGCCGGGGCGTGGACACCAGCCGCGTGCTGTCCTCCGAAGGCATGGAGGCCACGCTGGCCGTGCTGGTGTCCTTCGCCAACGAGGCCCGGGAATTGGGTGCGGAGGCCATCGCCGTGTCCGCCACCAGCGCCGCGCGCGACGCGAAGAACGGCGCGGACTTCATCGCCGCCGCCAAGGCCCGCGCGGACGTGACGGTGGAGATCATCCCCGGGGAGATGGAGGCGCAGCTGTCCTTCGCCGCGGTGGCCCAGGACTTCGCGAGCGAGGCCGCGGGGCCGCTGCTGGTGGTGGACATCGGCGGCGGGTCCACGGAGTTCATCTACGGCAGCGACGCTGACACGGTGGCCTTCCGCCACAGCTTCGACGTGGGCGCCGTGCGGCTCACGGAGCGCTACGTGCGCACCGACCCGCTGTCCCCCGAGGAGCGCGGCGCCATCGAGGCGCACCTGCGCGACACCTTCTCCGCCCTGCCCCCGCCTCCCCCCGGCGCGATGCTGGTAGGCGTGGCCGGCACGGTGACGACGCTCTACGCCGTGCAGCACCAGATGGCGACCTACGACGCGGAAGCGGTCCATGGCGGCACGCTGTCCCGGGGCGAGCTGGACGCGCTCACGGACCAGCTGTGCGCCATGCCCCTGGACGCGCGGCGGACGCTGCCCGGCCTCCAGCCCAAGCGCGCGGACGTCATCCCCGCGGGTGCCCTCATCCTGCGTGAAGCGGTGAAGGCGCTGGGCCTGGATGCGTGCCGCGTGAGCGACCGCGGCCTGCGCTGGGGCCTGCTGGCACACCGCTTCGGCTCTGGCTCCTCTCGCTCATGAACGCCTCCTCCCCCGCCGCTCCGTCCAGCTCGCACGCCACGCAGTCCGTGCGCGCGGGCTACGCGCTGTTCATCCTCACGCTGATCAACCTGGTCAACTACCTCGACCGGTACATCATCGCCGTCGCGCTGCCGGAGATTCAGAAGGACTTCGGCATCAACGACGCGCAGTCCGGCCTGCTGGGCACCGTCTTCATCATCGTCTTCATGCTGGCGTCGCCCCTGGGCGGCTTCCTGGGGGACCGCATCCCCCGCCGGCTGCTGGTGGCGGGCGGCGTCATCCTGTGGAGCCTGGCCACGGGGGCCAGTGGCCTGGCGTCCAGCTTCACGGCGCTCCTGCTGGCGCGCGCGGTGATTGGCATTGGCGAGGCGGGCTATGGCGCGGTGGCGCCGTCCATCATCTCCGACCTGTATCCGCGCGAGCAGCGCACGCGGATGCTGTCGTACTTCTACATCGCCATCCCGGTGGGCTCCGCCATGGGCTACGGCCTGGGCGGGTGGCTGACGCAGACGTATTCGTGGCACGCGGCGTTCTTCGCGGGCGGCGTGCCGGGGCTCGTGCTGGGCACCATGGCGTTCTTCATGCCGGAGCCCCAGCGCGGCGCCATGGACGGGCCGGACGCGGCGGTGAAGCTGCCGTTCATGGAGGGCCTCAAGGGCCTGGGCCGCAACATGGCCTTCTGGGCCACGACGGCCGGCTACACGCTGATGACGTTCTCCATTGGCGGCCTGGCGTTCTGGATGCCCACGTACCTGGTGCGCGAGCGGCACCTGTGGCTGGAGCACCCGGGCCGCGTGGGCCTGGTGTTCGGCGCCATCACGGCGGTGGCGGGCCTCACGGGCACCGTGGCCGGCGGCTGGCTGGGCGACAAGATGGACCGCAAGCGCGCGGGCGGCGGGTTGTGGCTGTCCGGCATCGGCCTGCTGCTCGCGGCGCCGTGCATGTACCTGGCGGTGAACCTGAAGGACACGACGCTGACGTTCGCGGCCATTGGCGTGGCGCAGTTCCTCATCTTCCTCAACAGCGGCCCCATCAACGCGGCCATCGTCAACTGCGTGCCGCCCGCGTTCCGCGCCTTCGCCATGGGCCTCAACGTGCTGTGCATCCACATGCTGGGGGATGCCATCTCGCCCACGCTCATCGGGCATATCGCCGACATGGCCAGCCTCCACACCGCCATCGCCATCAACGCGGTGCCGGTGCTGCTGGGCGGACTGGCGCTCCTCCTGGGCGCGAAGCTGTTCCGGGAGGCCACGCCGCGCGTGCAGCAGGGCTGACCGCCCTCGTTCGAAACGCCGGGGCCCGGAATGCATCCGAGCCCCGTTCAGTTCACCCGAGCAGGTTCACTGCTCGCCGGGGAAGGAAGCGGAGGCGTTCGTGACGGTCGTGCATTCGCATCCGCTGCATGCCTGGGACACGCCCTCGGGCTCCCTGGTCGTCGCGTGCGGGCACGCCCCGCAAGCGCCCTCTCCCCACACCGCTTCGCATCCGCAGGCCGTGCTCGCGCTCTACACGGGCGGGCGGGCCGTCATCGACCAGCGCACCCGGCTGACGGTGTCCGCAGGTGACGTGATGCTCATCCCCGCGGGTGAGAAGCACCGCACGGTGGTGTCCGAGCGGGCGGAGGTCTGGGGGCTCGGGTTCCATCCGTCCGCCTTCACGCACACGGAGGTGGGGCCACTGTTGGAGCCCTTCGAGCGCGTGCGCCAGGGCGCCTCCGCCGTCGTGCCGATTCCTTCCGGGCGCCAGGAGCACCTGGTGCGGCTGTTGTCGGAGCTGCACGCGGAGACGCGCGCACCGCACCGCGCGATGGGCGAGCAGGTGACGCGCAGCCTGTTCTCCCTGGTGCTCGCGGAGGTGACCCGCTCCAGCACGTGGACTCCGGTGGAGTCGCGGGCGTCGCTCGTGGGGGATGCGCTCACGTTCATCGAGCGCCACTGCCTGGAGCCCATCTCGCTGCGCGAGGTGGCCGCGGCCGTGGGCCGTTCGCCCGCGCATGTCACCACCGCGCTGAAGCAGGCCACGGGCCGCAGCGTGGTGGAGTGGATCATCTCTGGACGGATGGCGGAGGCACGACGGCGGCTGATGTCCACGGACGAGCGCGTGGACATCATCGCGGAGCGCGTGGGCTATGCGGACGCCACGCACTTCATCCGCCTGTTCCGGCGCGCGGAGGGCCTCACGCCCGCCGCGTGGCGCAAGCAGCACCGCGCGCCGTCCGCGCACTGACGGACCTTCGTCTCAGTGCGCCTTCTGCCGTGAGGGGGCGGGCTTCCCCGTCACCTCCGTGAAGCGGCGGTCCGCGTCCTCCAGGATGAGGGCGTGGTTCATCATCGCCGCGGCGATGGTGCCCGCGCTGGCCGCCGCGATGGCCGCCTGCATCGGCGTCGTCATGTCCCCCACCGCGACGACGCCGGGCACGGACGTCTCTCCCGTGGGGCTCGCCTTCACGTAGCCCAGGTCATCCAGCTCGAGCCCCAGCCGCGTCACCAGCTCGTGCTGCTTCTGCGGCGGCGCGGAGAACATCACGCTGCGGGCGATGCGCGTCCCGTCCTCCAGCTCCACTTCGGCCAGGCGTCCGTCCTTCCCATGCAGCGCGCGGATCTTCCGCTCCTCCAGGGGGATGCCCAGCGCCTGGAGCTTCTCGCGCTGCTCCGGTGACACCTCGAAGGCGCCGTGGGTGAAGACGATGAGGTCCCTGGACCAGTTCTGGATGATGGGCGCGCCGTCCAGGTACTGCGGGTTCTTCGCCAGCATCGCGAACGGTTGGTCCTGGACCTCCCAGCCGTGACAGTAGGGACACTGGAAGATGCTGGGCCCCCACAGCTCCTTGTAGCCGGGGATGTCCATCATGACGTCCACCACGCCCATCGCCAGCAGGAGGCGCCGGGCGTCCACCGACGTGCCGTCGCCCAGCGCCACGCGGAAGCCGCCCTCGTGCTTCTCCACGGAGCCCACCCGCGTGTCGCGCACCTCCACGTTGGGATAGGCCTTCAGCTGCTCGCGGCTGATGCGCCGGAACTCCGGTGGCGGGATGCCGTCGCGCGAACCGAAGCCGTGCATGTGCTCCGCCGCCGCGTTGCGCGGCGTGCCCGCGTCACAGAGCAGCACCTTCTTGCGCCCGCGCCCCAGATACAGCGCGGCGTTGAGCCCGCCAGGGCCGCCTCCCACGATGACCACGTCGTATGCCGCCATTGCCCTGCTCCTCATGCCGGTCGTTGATTCCGTTCGGGGAACCTAACGACCGGCCCGGGATGGCAGGAGAGCGGGCCTTTCGACGGCATCGGCGGATCTTCCGGTCCGCCCACGCCACCCGCTACCGAGCGACGGGCGCGTCGAGCTTCGGCCGGTACTCCTCCGCCAACCGCTCCACCTCGCCCGCCAGCCGCTCCCCTTCCGAGAGCAGCCGGGCCTTCAGGCGCTTCCGGTTGCCCAGCGTGAAGAACAGCTCCAGGTCATGACGGATGGCGTCCCAGCGCTCCGCGAAGGACAGCGTGAACAGCGCCAGCGGCGGGATGCCCACGAAGGTCCCCAGCCCC
>NZ_RAWR01000332.1:0-7433 GCF_003986945.1 Corallococcus sp. AB018
CGCCGGCCCCGGCTCCGGTGTCACCCTGGCGGAAGTTCGCGTTCACGAACCTGGAGAAGGTGTCGCGCACGCAGGGCCAGCTGGCGGAGCGGATGCGTTGGCTGACGCCCAACGCGGGCACGCTGGAGACGGTCTGCGCGCGCCTCAAGGCCCTCTTCGACGTGGACGTGCGCCTGTCGGTGGAGTCCGCCCAGGCGCGCCCCATGACGGAGCTGCGCCGCTTCCTGGGGGACCCGTCCTTCCTGGCGGTGCTGGCCCCCGGCGCGCTCAAGGGCCGGGTCATCCTCGAAATCGAGCTGTCGCTGGCGCACTCGGCGGTGGACCTGCTCTTGGGCGGCGCCGGTGAGACGGTGGGCCTGCGCCCCCTGACGGACATCGAGGAGGGCGTGATGGGCTACGTCGTCCTGGAGGCCCTGAAGGAGCTGGTGCCCGGGCTGCAGCCGGGCGTTCCCCGGCCCCGGCTGGACGGCGTGGCGCGCGGCGTGGATGAAGTCTCCGCTCGCCTGGGCGAGGACGGCCCGATGCTGGCGGTGCACCTGAACGCGGTGCTGGGCTCGCACCGCGGCATCGTGCGGCTGGTGGTGCCGTCGGCGGTGCTGGAAGCGGCGGAACCCGCGGTGGAGAGCGCCCAGCGGCGCGACCACCGCCGTCAGGACATGAAGGCGAACGGCCGGCGCCTGTCCGCGCTGCGCGACTGGCTGCGCGCGGAGATTGGCGTGGCGGAGCTGTCCGCCCAGGACCTGGCGTCCCTGCGCGTCAAGGACGTGCTGCTCCTGGACATGCTGTCGGCGCGGCCGGACCGGGGCGAGCCCGGCACGGCGCAGCTGCGGCTGGGCCTGGGGCGCACCGGCCACTTCCTGGCGGACGTGTCCGTGGAGCACGGCCGCTACCGGGCGCGCATCACGGACATCATCCCCGGGGAGCCGGGCAACCCGCAGGGTGGGGAGTCCGGGGGCGGGTCGGAAGACAACGAGGACTTCACCAACCCGGAGCTGGGCGTTCCTCCGGAACTCGAAGGGGCGGCATTGGACGACAAGGACGGAAGCGATCTGCTCAGCGACCTGCCCCTGCAGGTGGCGGTGGAGCTGGCGCGCGTGCCCATCACGGCCGAACAGGTGGTGGGCCTGCGCACAGGCCAGGTCATCGACCTGCGCCGTGGGGCGGGTGAGCCCGTGGACCTGTCGGTGAACGGCAAGGTGGTGGCCCGGGGCGAGCTCGTGGAGCTGGAGGGCCAGCTCGGGGTGCGCATCATCCACCTGAGCTGAAGCGTTTGCGCCCATGCGTCACAAGGCAGGCGGGCAGGGGGGCGTGGTCGTGCCCGGGCCCGTGGCGGTCCTGACTCGGGTGCACTAGGCTCGCGCCCATCCATGGCGGTCCTCGGTCTCTCCTCCTCGCGCCTGTTGCTCGGCGCCGCGCTGCTCTTCGCGTCGCCCGCCGTCCTGGCGCAGGCGCCCGCGGTCTCCACGCCTGACGCCTCCGTGGCGGCACCGGCCCCCCAGGCCCCCGCCGCTCTGGCGCCCGCGAAGGACGCGGCCGCCGTACTGACTCCAGAGGCGGCCCCGGCTGCCTCGGGTGACAGCGCGGCCCGCGCGAAGCGCCACGCGGACGAATTGGACCGCGAGCTGGGCGTCTCCGAGGCCGAAGGCGGAGAAGCGCAGGAGAGCCTGGGCTGGGTGGTGGTGCGCACGGTGGCGCTGCTGGGCGCGGTGATCGCGGCCATCTACCTCACGCTCAACGTGGGCCTGCGCCGGCTGATGGGCCTGCAGGGCGTACCCGTGGGCAAGGCGTCGGTGGTGTCGGTGATGGAGCGCATCCCGTTGGACCAACGGCGCACGCTCTTCGTCCTGAAGGCCGCGGACGAGTACCTGCTGGTGGGTGGCGGCGAGGGTGGCGTGCAACTGGTTTCGAAGCTGGACCGCGACGCCGTGGAGCGCATCCGCGCCGCGCGGCCGCCGTCGTCGCCGGTGTCCCTGAGTCCTTTCCTCCAGAAGCTCCTCTCCCGCCGGACCGGTGGCACCACGCCGCCGCCGGGCGTCTGAAGGCCGTCACGTGAACCGTTCGTCTCCCGCTCGCCCGCTGCTGTTCCGCGCTCCGCCCTGGCTCTTCGCGGCCCTCGTGTCGCTGCACCCCTTCGTCGCGTCCGCGGCGAAGAAGGGCGGCGACTCGATGCCGGATGAAATGGTCAAGGAGGCGGTGAGCTCCGACTCCTTCACCTCCCGTCCGCTCATCCTCATCCTCGCGCTCGCGGCCATGTCCCTGGTCCCGTTCGCGCTGATGATGGTGACCAGCTTCGTGAAGATTTCGGTGGTGCTCTCCATCGTCCGCTCGGCGCTGGGCACCCAGCAGATTCCCCCGACCCAGGTCATCACCGGCCTGGCCATCATCCTCACCGTCTACATCATGGCTCCCGTGGGCCAGGAGATGTACCGGGCGGGCGGCATCGACATCTGGTCCCGGGGGACGTCCGTCTTCTCCTCGGAAACGGTGGGCACGATGCTGGGGGCCGCGGACAAGTCCAAGGAGCCCCTGCGCGACTTCCTGATGAAGAAGGTCACCAACAAGGACCGCACGCTCTTCTACAGCCTGGCGAAGAAGATGCGGAAGGAGGAGGACCGCAAGGACATTGGCCCGAAAGACTTCATGGTCATCGTCCCGGCCTTCGTCGTGTCCGAGCTGAAGGAGGCCTTCCAGATTGGCTTCCTCTTGTTCGTGCCCTTCATCGTCATCGACATGGTGGTGGCCAACATCCTGCTGGCGCTGGGCATGCACATGCTGTCGCCCACGACCATCTCCATGCCCTTCAAGCTCTTGTTGTTCGTGCTCGTGGACGGCTGGTACCTCATCGCCAAGGGCCTGGTCATCGGCTACCTGTAAGGAGCCCCGTACTCCCATGAATCAGCTCACGTTCATCACCCAGGAGGCGCTGTTCCTGGTGCTCGTGGTCTCCGCGCCGCCGGTGCTCATGAGCCTCCTGGTGGGCTTCCTCGTCTCGCTGTTCCAGGCCACCACGCAGATTCAAGAGCAGACGCTCTCGTTCGCGCCCAAGGTCGTCCTCGTCTTCGGCGTGCTGGCCATGACGGGCCCGTGGATTGGCGGTCAGCTCCTGCGCTTCACCTTCCACGTCTTCGACCGGTTTCCGGCGCTCATCGGCAGATGAACATCGGCGAAGTGATGGCCGAGCTGGGTGCTCGGGTCAACCTGTCGGTCACCATCTTCACGATGGCACTCATCATGTGCCGCGTGATGCCCATCCTCATCTTCAGCCCGTTCCTGGGCGGCGAGGTCGTTCCCTCGGAGATGAAGCTGGGCCTGGGCCTGATGGTGTCCGCGGTGCTCTTCCCGTCCGTCGCGGACCGGATGGACCGGATTCCCCTGAGCGCGCTCCCGTACATCGGGCTGTTGCTCAAGGAGGTCTTCATCGGCGTGGCGCTGTCGTACATCGTCAACATGGTGTTCGACGCGGCCCGCGTGGCCGGCACGCTGATGGACACCATGTCGGGCAGTAACAACGCCCAGCTCTACGTGCCGCAGCTGGGCACGCAGGTGTCGCTCTTCTCCAGCCTCAAGGTGCAGCTGTGCGTGGTGCTGTTCCTGTCGCTGGACGGGCACCACATCATCATCCGGGCGCTCGGAGACAGCCTCGCCATCGTGCCGCTGGAGGGCTTCCCGCGCTTCAGCCGCGGCGTGTGGCCCTTCTTCGACCTGATGATCCGCTCCTTCGCGGACCTGTTGAAGATCAGCCTGGCGCTGGCCGGCCCCGGCATGGTGGCAGCGTTCGTCACCGACCTGTCCCTGGGCGCCATCAACCGCGTCGCGCCGCAGATCCAGGTGTTCTTCATCTCCATGTCGCTCAAGCCGCTGGTGGGCGTGTTGATCATGTTCATCGCCATCCATGTCGTGATTGGCCGCATGCAGCAGGAGCTGGTCAACATGCTCCGCATGTTCCAGCACGCCATCCAGATGCTGGCCTGAGCCGGCTCAAGCCTCCCGGGATTCCTCCATGTCGGACGAGAGTGGCGACAAAACAGAAGAACCGTCGCATAAGAAGCTCGACGACGCGCGCAAGAAGGGTCAGACCTGGAAGAGCAAGGACCTGACGGGCGTGGCCGTGCTCGTCGCGGGCCTGGGCATCGTCAAGGGCACCTGGGACACCGTGGAGAGGGAGATCTCCACGCTCTTCCGCTTCAGCTTCGATGCCATCGCCCACTCGCAGGACCTGGGGCTGGCGACGACACAGCTGCTCATCATGGGCCTGCGCACGCTGCTGCTCCTGACGGTGCCCATCGTTGCGGGCGCGGCGGTGCTGGGCGGGCTGATGGACTTCCTTCAGGTGGGGTCGCTCTTCACCATCGACCCGCTCATCCCGAAGTTCGACAAGCTCAACCCCATCGCGGGGTTGAAGAACATGTTCTCGAAGAAGTCCTTCGTGGAACTGCTCAAGAACCTCATCAAGATTTCCGTCGCCGCCTACGTCGTCACCGGCGTGGTGCGGGACTCGATGCCCCTGGTCATCGAAACGGTGCGGCAGGACACGCACGGCATCATGGCCATCATGGGGGAGATCCTCTACCGGGTCTGCGTGCGCATCGTGATGCTCTTCGTCATCTTCGGCGTGTTCGACGTGTGGTGGCAGCGCAAGTCGTTCATGAAGGACATGATGATGACGAAGGAGGAGGTCAAGAAGGAGTACAAGCAGAGCGAAGGCGACCCGCACCACAAGGCCAAGCGCAAGGAGCTCCACCATGAGATCATGGAGGGGGCCCAGATGGAGGCCGTGAAGGACGCGAGCGTCATCGTCACCAACCCGGACCACGTCGCGGTGGCGCTGATGTACGACCAGAACAAGGACGGGGCGCCGCGGGTGCTGGTGAAGGGCATGGACGCCAAGGCGGAGCGCATCAAGGCGCTGGCGCGCGAGGCGGACGTCCCCCTGCTGCGCAACGTCCCCCTGGCGCACGCGCTCCTGCGCGTGGAGGTGGGCGAGGAAGTCCCGGAGGAGCTCTACGACGCGGTCGCCGAGGTGCTGAACTTCGTCTACGGGCTCAAGCAACAGCAGAACGCGGCGCCGCCTGCGCGCGCCTGAGGAGGAGGCCATGGCCAGCGACGAAGAGGCGGACATCGCCATCGCCATCAAGTACGACACCAAGGCGGACGGTGCCCCGCGCGTGGTGGCGAAGGGGATGCGCCTCAAGGCGGAGAAGATCCGGGAGATCGCCAAGCAGTACGGCATCCCGGTGATGCGCAATGTGTCCCTGGCGCACGCCCTGTACCGGGTGGACGTGGGGCAGGAAGTCCCGGAAGAGCTCTACGACGCGGTCGCGGAAGTGCTGAACTTCGTCTACGCGCTCCAGCGGGAGCATGCAGGCGGGCGCTGAAGGGGGCTGGACGCGGGGCCCCCACCTGTATTGAAGTCGGGCCACCATGGCCAGAATCAACAATCAGCCCCCCAGCACCGCGCTTTGGCCCTGGGGAGGTCCCCGCAGTGTCCGCGAGCGGCTGGTGGACCCGTCCCAGCTGGACCGGGCGAAGAAGCTGCGCAAGGCGGGCAACATCAAGAACCCGTCGATGCCCTCCGCGGCGCTCCTGGACTTCATCGGTCCGGCGCACTCGTCGGAAGAGCTCCGGTTGCCCCTGCCGCCCCACCCGGGCGGTCACGACGCGGACCTGGAGGGCTTCAGCGACCGGCCGCACCTGGCCAGCGTCGCGGGCCGCGGGGACGACGGGCAGCGCCGGATGCTGGAGCGCGGCCTGTCCAAGGTGAACGCGCCCCCGGAGCGCCTGGAGCGCCTCAAGGCCCTGTTGCAGCGCGAGTCCGCGATGCTGGGCCTGGTGGATCAGGTGAGCGCGGAGTCGCAGGAGATCATCCGCCGCATGTGGGAAGAGCAGAAGGACGAGGGCTACTGACCCATGGCGGCGCTGGACCCGGAAGATCCGCAGGACGAGGCGAAGCTCACCGCGCTCCTGCAGCGTTGGGCGGAGGGCAAGGCCACGCTCCGCGAGGTGCGCGGCTATTCCAACGACGAGCTGTACGCCATCGCCAAGACGGCCTACTTCTTCTTCTACCAGGGCCGGCTGGCGGAGGCGCGCACGCTCTTCCAGGGCCTCTACGCCATCAACCCCACGGACGTGTACTTCGCCAAGGCGCTCGGCGTGGTGGAGATGGCCGCCGGAAACGGGCAGGGCGCGCTCGCCGCCTTCGACGTGGCCGCCAAGCTGGCCCCCCAGGACCCGTCCGTCTACGTGGGCCGCGCGGAGGTGAAGTTGGCCATGGGACAGAAGCCCCAGGCCCTGGAGGACCTGCGCCGCGCGGCGGCCATGCCCCCGGCGGATGATCCGGTGGTACGCAAGGCTGGCGCCATGGTCACCGCCCTTACCCGGCGCTGATCCTCGGGGTGGGACCCGTCTCCTGGCGCGTTGGCTGGAAGCCCCGTAATCTCTGGTAGGCTGGATTCATTCACCTCAACCGATGGAGCGGTTCATGAGCACCCCCCCCAAGACACAGCTTCCGCTGCCCCCGGAGCCGCCGGAGCTGAAGGAGAAGCGCGACAAGCTGCTGGCGGAGCTGGATGTCCAGGGCAAGACGGCCCAGGGCACCTTCCTCCAGGTGGTGCGCAACATGCGCAAGCTGGTCGCCGCGTCGGCCCCCGGCACGCCGCTGGATGAGGGGATGTACAAGGACGTCACGGATTCGCTGAACCGCTTCATGAAGGACCCCATCCTGCCGCCCCCGGCCATCCTCGGGCACGTGGTGGAGTACCTGCAGTACCGCATCAGCACCTACGGCATGACCATCCAGAGCGCCGTGATGGAGATGAACCCGGAGCTGGGCGCCAAGTTCGCCGTGACGCCCCCGGTCGCCGCGCCGGCGGCCCCCGCGGCTCCTGCTCGCGGCGCGGGCGGGCACAAGACGTCGGATGGTTTCGAGAACTCCAGCCGCCCCAAGATCGCGCTGACCCGCGAGGACTCGCTGCCCGGCACCGCGAAGCCGGCGGACCCCCGCGCCGAGTCGCAGCAGCAGCTGGATTCCTTCAAGGCCTGGATGAAGAACCCGGCCCTGGGCAAGCTGAAGGGCTGATCCAGCCCGTGGTACCGAGGCGGGGAGCCGGAAAAAAATGATCCCGGGAAATTCCCAGGAAACTCCCGCCCCCCCTCACCGATAATCCTTTTGTAGCTGGTGCCGCACGAACCTATCTCGCAGGACCCGGAGACACTCTCATGGCCACGATCGACGTCTTCAACACGGCAGTGAACACCGCGAAGAACACCACCGGCACGGCGATGGACAAGATGATCGACGCCGCCCCGGCCGAGCAGAAGGGCTTCCTGCAGGCGCAGAAGCAGGTTCAGCTCGAGTCCCAGATCATGAGCACCATCACGAACCTCATGAAGAAGATGGACGACATGGCGATGGCCGCCGTGAACAACCTGAAGTA
>NZ_RAWR01000333.1:0-7413 GCF_003986945.1 Corallococcus sp. AB018
CCCCCAACTCCGACGCGCCCCCGGCCCCCGTCCTCCCTCAGGCTCCGCTGGAAGTCCCGGCCCCCGTCCAGGCGGGGCTGCCCGTGGGCTTGCGCGTGCTGGGGCTCCTCGCGGTGGCGCTGGTGCCGTGCGCCCTCGCGGTGAGCGAATTGGGGCGCATCCATCCGGACGAGGTGTTCCAGGCGCTGGAGCCCGCGTACTGGCGCGTGCACGGCTACGGCGTGCTGGCCTGGGAGTGGCGCGAGGGCCTGCGCAACTGGGCTGTCCCCGGCGTGCTGGCCGCCTTCCTCAAGGTGGCGCACGGGTTCGGCGTCACCGATCCGCGCGTCTACCGGGGCGTGGTGGCGCTGCCCCAATTCGCCCTGCACGCCTGGAGCCTGTGGGCCGTCTACCGCTTCGCGGAGCGCAGGGCGGGCCCGTGGGGTGGGGCGCTCGCGGTGCTGCTTGTAGGGCTGAGCGCGCCAGTGCTCCTCTTCGCCGGACGCACCCTGTCCGAGTCCTTCTCCGCGTCCTTCCTCCTCGTGGCCATGGAGGCCCTGGACCGGCCGGACGCCGGCGCGGACGCACGCGTGCGCCGGGCGGGGCTCCTGGGCGGCATGGCCCTGGGGCTCGCCGTGGTGACGCGTTACCCGTCCGCCCTCTTCGTGGTCGCCGCGCTCCTGTGGCTGGCCGTCGCCCGGAGGTGGCGCCTGCTCGCCTTCACCTGCGTGGGGGGCGCGGCGGTGGCGGTGGGCCTGGGCCTGCTCGACTGGGGCACCTGGGGCACGCCCTTCCACTCGTTCCGGGCCTACGTGGACTACAACCTCCTCTCCGGGAAGGCCGCCGCCGCGTTCGGCGCCTCACCGCCGGACTTCTACTGGGGGCCGCTGCTCCAGGCCGTGCCCCTCTGGGCCTGGGCCGCCGTACCCTTGTCGCTGGCCCCCCTGGTGCGCTTTCGCGCGCTGTCCCTGCCGCTCACCTGCGCGGCCGTCTACACCGCCGTCCTCCTGGCCACGCCCCACAAGGAGGAGCGCTTCCTCTACCCGGGGCTGGCGGTGGCGCTGCTCGCGGCCGCGTCCCAGCTGGCCGCGTACTTCTCCACGCTCTCCCGGCAGGGCCTGAGGAATGGGGCGGCGGTGCTCGCGCTGGCCCTGGGCTTCGTGCATGGCCGCGGCTTCCCGTCCAACGACCTGCGAGCGGACCAGTTCCGCGCCATCGCCCGGGCCACGAGGGGGGACGCGACAGGGCTGCTCATCGTCAACGAAGGACTGTGGGGCTCCGGGGGCTTCTTCTACATAGGCAAGAACATCCCCTGGCGCACCTGCGACTGGCCTCGGGACGCGGCCTTCCAGGCCTCCATCCACGACAGGGTCTTCAACCGCGCCGTCACCTTCGAGGGCCGGGCCCTGCCGGAGCTCCAGGCCGCCGGCTTCCGCGTCGTCCGCGAGGTGGGGCGCGAATCCATCCTCGTCCGCGACTGAAGCGAGGCAGTCAGCCGGGCAGGGGAGAGCAAGCCCGCAAAGCCGAAGCGCCGGCATCCCCGGAGGGATGTCGGCGCTTCAGGTGAAACAGAACGGCCGGGACACACGCGGAAGTACGCTACCGTTGCTTCCTTCCGGACCTGGCGGGGTTCGCGCCCCCACGTTGTCCCGACCACAAAATCAGTGCTGCGACTTCGAAAATAACAACGGAGAGGGTGGGATTCGAACCCACGATACCCTTTCAGATATGCACGCGTTCCAGGCGTGTGCCTTCAACCGCTCGGCCACCTCTCCAATCACGATGGAGCGGAGAGCGTAGGATTCGAACCTACGGTACCGTTACCGGTACGCCTGATTTCGAGTCAGGTGCCTTCGACCACTCGGCCAGCTCTCCAGAGTATTCAGTTTTCACGTCGCTTCGCGCGCAAGCGCTCGAAGAACGTCTTGAGAAGCTGGCGACTGTCGTCCGCCAGGATACCACTTGTCACTTGAAGCCGGTGGTTGTGCCGGGGCTCTTCCACCAGGTTGTACAGCGAGCCGACCGCACCCGCTTTCGGATCCATTGTACCAAAGACGAGTCGGGTGACACGAGACTGAACTAGAGCACCGGCGCACATGGCACACGGTTCCAGCGTCACGTAGAGGGTCACCCCGGAAAGTCGCCACGCATCGCGAGCTTTCGCAGCGGCGGCGAGGGCAATCATTTCGGCGTGGGCGAAGGGATTCCGGTCGCATTCGCGGCGGTTGTATCCAATGCCCACGACGTTTCCGTCGAGCACCGCCACCGCACCTACCGGTACTTCCCCAAGTGAAGCCGCTTCCCGCGCGAGCTCTAAAGCCTGCTGCATGAAAGCGATGTCGTCACTCATGTTACGTGCGCGCCTGAGAAGAAGTGGCGCTCCCTGGAGGATTCGAACCTCCGGCCTTCGGATTCGTAGTCCGACGCTCTATCCAGCTGAGCTAAGGGAGCATTTCTTCCGGCTGCTGCTTTACATCAAGTGGCGGAGAGAGAGGGATTCGAACCCTCGATACCCTTGCGAGTATGCAGGTTTAGCAAACCTGTGCCTTCAGCCTCTCGGCCATCTCTCCAACTCTTCTCTGTCAAAGAACCACGAAACTCAAGCTCAAAATCGGAGGCGGTAGGATTCGAACCTACGGAAGGCTTTCACCTTCTGCGGTTTTCAAGACCGCTGCCTTCAACCGCTCGGCCACGCCTCCACAGCAGGTGCCGCCCGGTTCCCGGCGGGCCAACCGCGCCCGTGGGGCCGCCCTTCTACATCATTTCTTCCCTGTGGCAAGCGAGATGTTGGCCCCTTTTTACGTCCGGGGCCCCATCGCCCTGACTAGAGGGGGCGCAATTCCTTCAGCCCGCCCATGTACGGCACCAACGCCTCCGGGATGGCGACGCTTCCGTCCTCCCGCTGGAAGTTCTCCAGGATGGCGATGCTCGTGCGCCCCACGGCCAGCCCGCTGCCATTGAGGGTGTGCAGCATCTGGGGCTTGTCCCCCTTCTGGGGGCGGAAGCGGATCTTCGCGCGGCGGGCCTGGAAGTCGCCGCAGTCCGAGCAGGACGAAATCTCCCGGTACGCGCCCTGGCCGGGCAGCCAGACCTCGATGTCGTACGTCTTGCGCGCGCCGAAGCCCATGTCCCCGGTGCACAGCAGCATCACGCGGTGGTGCAGCCCCAGCCGGCGGAGGATGTCGCACGCGTCATCCGTCATGGCCTCCAGCTCTTCCAGGCTCTTGTCCGGCTGGGAGAACTTCACCAGCTCCACCTTGTGGAACTGGTGCTGGCGGATGAGGCCGCGCGTGTCGCGTCCGGCGGCGCCGGCCTCCGCGCGGAAGCACGGGCTGAAGGCGCAGTAGCGGATGGGGAGCTGGTCGCCCTCCAGGATTTCGTCCGCGTGGTAGTTCGTCACGGGGACTTCCGCGGTGGGGATGAGGAAGCGCTCGGGGTCGCCGGACGTCTTGAAGGCGTCGTCCTCGAACTTGGGCAACTGGCCCGTGCCCATCATCGTCTCGCGCAGCACGAGGTAGGGCGGGAGCAGCTCCGTGTAGCCCTTGGACGTGTGCACGTCGATCATGAACGTGACGAGCGCGCGCTCCAGCCGCGCCAGGGCGCCCTTGTAGAAGGTGAAGCGGCTGCCGGACACCTTCGCGGCGCGCTCGAAGTCGAGCATGCCCAGCGACTCGCCCAGCTCGAAGTGCTGCTTCGGCGTGAAGAGCAGGTTCGGCTTCTCACCCCAGGTCTTCACCTGGACGTTCTCGTCCGCGCTCGCGCCCACCGGGACGGAGTCGTGGGGCACGTTGGGGATGACCAGCAGGATGCGGTTGAGCTCGTCCTCGACTTCCTTGAGGCGGGACTCCTTCTCCTTGATCTCCTGGGAGACGCCGCGCAGGTCGCCGCGCAGCTTCTCCATGGCGGACGGATCCTCCTTGGCCTTGCGCTTCATCTCCTCGTTGGCGGCGTTGCGGCGCGCGGCCAGCGCCTCCATGGAGACATAGAGGTCGCGGCGCTCCAGGAAGAGCGACTGGAAGGGGCCGAGGTCCAGGCTGCCGCCCCGAGTCTTCAGTCGGGCGACGACCGCATCGAAGTTCTGCGCAACGTTCCGGAGGTCCAGCATAGGGGCTCGCCTTGTAGTCATCCCGGGCGTGGGCCGGCAAGGCTCACCACGCACCGGGTGCTCAAGGCCGGACGCCCCCAGGCCCCGGGGGCTGACCGGAAGGGCCCCGCCGCTGGTCTACCGGAGGGGTGGGCGGGCCTGGAACGAGAGGCCCGCCCGCCAGGCCCGGTCAGTGTTCGAGGTCGTAGATTTCGTCCTCGATGTCCTTCTTGTCCGCCGCGTCCGGCTTCTTCACCAGGTACTCCTTGAAGGCCGTGATGGCGTCCTTGCGCTTGTTGCGCTCCTTGTAGGCGAAGCCCAGGTAGTAGAAGGACTGCGCGTTGTCCGGCTCGACGCTGGTGGCCTTCTTGTACCAGTCGATGGCCTTGGCGTACTGGGCCTGCTCCGTGAAGGCGCGGGCGACCTTGTAGTAGACGTACGTGAGCTTCGGATCCGCCTTGAGCGCCGCCTGGTAGCGGCGAACGGCGTCGTCCCAGCGGGCGGCGTTGAAGAGCACGTCGCCGATGGCGCCCATCACCCGTGTGCGCTGCGGATCCGCCTTGAGCGCCGCCTCGAAGGAGGCGATGGCGTCGTCGAACTGGGCGCGCTCCAGGTGGGCGTGGCCCAGGGCCTCATGCGCGTCCGCGTAGTTGGGCTCCAGCTCCACGGCGGCCTTCCACTGCTCGACGGCGTCCGGCAGCCGCTTCGCGTCGCGCAGGATGACGCCGTACGCGTAGTGGTAGTCCGGGCGCTTGGGCGCGCGGTCCACGGCGGTCTTCATGCTGTCGAGCGCCTGGGTGTACTCGGCGCGCTTCGCGCGCACGAGGCCCAGGTAGTAGAGCGCCTCGTGGTTGGACGGCTCGTTGCGCAGCGCGAGGCCCAGGTTGCTCTCCGCGCCGGCCAGGTCGCCCTTCTCCAGGAGCACCGCGCCCAGGGTGATGGGCGTGGTGATGGAGCGGGGGTCCTCCGCCTTGGCCTTCTCCAGCTCCGCGGCGGCCTCGTCCAGCCGGTGCAGCCGCCAGAGGACCAGGCCGCGCTGCAGCCGGCCGTCCTTCAACAGGTGCGGATCCAGCTCCAGGGCGCGGTTGGCCTCCGTCTCCGCGCGGGTGGCGTCGCCATTGAGCAGGGCCACGCGTGACAGGCCCAGGTGGGCGTCCGCCAGGTTGGGGTCCAGCTGTACGGCGCGGTCGAACTCCTGCTGCGCGAGCAGGCTGTTGTTCTCCGCGAGCGCCAGCTCTCCCAGGCCCGCGTGCACGCCCGCGTGCTCCGGCGCCTGCTGCGCGGCGGCCTCCAGCAGGCCGCGCGCGTCCGCGTTGCGGTGCTGCCGGAGATACAGGCGGCCCAGGTACAGGCCCGCGTCCACCAGCTTCGCGTCGGCGGCGTTGGCGCGCTTGAAGTGGCCTTCCGCCTCCGTGGGCTTGTCGAGCGCGTCCTCGATGCGGCCGTAGAGGTACGCGATGCGCGCCTCGTTGGGGAAGCTCTTGCTGGCGGCCTCCACGGCGGTGAGCGCGTCCTGCATCTTGCCCGTCATCACCAGCGCGGTGATGTGGCCGTCCACGAACTCCAGGTTGTCCTTGTCCTCCTTCGCGAGCGAGGCGTAGAGCGGCAGCGCGCCGTCGTAGTCACGCTGCGAGCGCAGCACCTGGGCGAGCTGGGCCTTGATGAACTCGGAGTCCGGGTTGGCCTTGAGGGCCTCCTTCAGCTCCGTTTCCGCTTCCTTGGGCTTGAACTGCTGGAAGAGGGCCATGCCCTTGAGGCCGAGGGCGCGGGCGCGCTCGGCGGGCCCCAGCGCGTCCTGGAGCTTCAGGGCGCTCTCCACGGCCTGGGCGCCCTGCTCGATGTTCGACTTGCGCACCAGCAGCTCCACCGCGGCCAGCTCCACCGCGGAGGCGGCGTGCTGCGGATCCGCGGCGAGCGCCTCCGCGTAGGCCTTGGCGGCCTCGTCGGCCTTGCCCTGCGCCTGGTACAGGTTGCCCAGCGCGTGGTGGGCCTTGGCGGACTTCGCGTCCTTCTCCAGCAGCTTGGTCAGCGTGGCGACGGCGTTGGGGATGTCCTTCTGCTGCGCGTAGGACTCCGCCAGGAGGAAGGAGAGTTCCAGGTCGCCCTGGTTGTCCTCGCGGCTGGCGGCGTCCTGCAGGCGGGCCTGTACCTCCGCGGCCCTTCGCTGGGTGAGCGCGATGCCGGCGGTGGTCTTGATGACCTCCACGTTCTTCTCACCCAGCAGCTCGATGGACTCCATGTGCTTGCCGCACGCGGTGAGGTCGGAGCGCTCTCCGTCCGCGTAGCGGCGCTGCAGGTAGGCGACGGACTGGCACCAGAGGGCGCGGACCTCCGGGTACTCGTTCTTCGCCAGCACCTGGGCGCTCTTCTTTCGCGCATCCTTGTAGCTGGCGTACGTGTCCGCCAGCAGCCCCTTGCGCGCCTCCTCGACGAGCTTCGCCTCGGCGGAGCCGGCGGACACGCGGGCCGGGAAGAACTTGTTACGGCCGAAGGCGCCGTAGCGGCTGGCCTCGAAGCTGGCGCCGGTGCCCAGCACGACCACCGCCACGCCCGCGGCGATGATGGCGGGCAGGCGCTTCTTCCACTTCGCGTCGGAGGCGCTGCGGTCCACGACGGACACCGCGGCCATGCGGCCTTCGTAGAGCTGGCGCAGCCGCTCCATGCTGGCCTGGGGGTTGGCGGGATCCGCGGCGCCCGTCGTCTCCGGAGCCGGCGCGCCCGGGGTGGCCGCGAGCGGCACGGCCTTGGCCGGGCCCTCCATCAGCCGCTGGATGGCGGCGGCGAACACGGGCACGGTGCCGATGGCGGACCACGCCTCCGAGTCCGGCGACACGTCCTCGTTGCCGAGGAGCTGGCCGTCCTCGAGCATCTTGACGATGACGCCCTCCTCGAACGGGCCGAACATCTTCCCGGAGCGGCGGCGCACGTGGAAGCGCTTCACCTGCACGCGGCCACCGGCGTCCTTGCCGGCGCTGTCGTCGATGAAGCTGAGCATCTCCAGGCCGTCCGCGGGGCCCGCGGCGGGCGGGGGCGGCAGCGGCGCGGAGAGGTCCGCTTCCAGGTCATCCACGGGCGCGGCGGTGGGGTCGAACTCCAGCGCGTCCGGAAGGCCCGTGGCCGCGGAGGACGGGACGGGCGCGGGGTCGCCGAAGTCCACGTCGCCGAAGTCCGTGGCGGGGTTGATTCGCGCGGGCGGCGCGGCCGGGGCGGGGTCGCCGAAGTCCAGCTGGAAGTCCGGAGCGGGCGGCGCGGCCGGGGGCGGCGACGAGAAGTCCACGGCGAACGGATCATCCGTGGGAATGGGGGCCTGGCCGTACGCGGGGGCAGGCGGCTCCGCGAAGTCGAAGGAC